>JAICRD010000207.1 GCA_025937535.1 Chloroflexota bacterium
AGGTGGAGGTCGGCGTCGAGGGGCCCCGCGAGCTCGACGTCGGGCCCGAGGTTGGCGTAGTGATCGCGGAGCAGGATCTCGCGCGTCGCCCCGGGCGGCTCGTGGAGGAGCCCGGCGACGTTGAAGGCGATCAAGACCGTGGCGCGGTCTGGGCCTGCTCCTCCGGTTCGACCCCGATCGCGCCCTTGCCCGCCGCACTGCCGGATGGGCCGACCCCGTCATCCGCCACCGGCCGATGGCGCTCGTCCAGCATGTCGATGCCGCGCTTGATGCTCGTCAGCGCCTTGATGCACTCGCCCTCGAGGCGAATCAGGACCCCGGCGGCGTACTCGTCCGCGCCGCGACGCACCTCGCGGGCCTCCTCCTGGGCGGCATCGATGATCTCGGCGGCTCGTTGCTGCGCGGCACGTACGAGCTCGCGCTCGCCGAGCATCTGGGCGGCCTGCTCCTGCGCTCGCGCCACGACCGCGTCGCCATCCTCACGGGCGCGCTCGGTGATGCGCGCGGCCTCCTCGGTGATGCGACGCGCCTGGCGCACCTCGTCGGGCACGGAGACGCGGAGCTGGTCGATCAGCTCCAGGATGGTGGGCTGATCGAGCACGACGTTGTTCGTCAGTGGCAGCTTCTTCGCGGCGGCGACCAGCGACTCGAGTCGTTCGACCAGGAAGATGATGTCCGTGGCCCGGGCCCTCCTTGGCTGCGGATTATACGCGCGGCCTGGTGCCCAGTCGCTCGGCAAGGGCGGCGGCAACCGGCGCCGGCAGCATCGGCGTGACGTCACCTCCGAAGCGTGCGACCTCCTTCGCCAACGACGAGCTGACGTACCCGTACTCGAGCGCCGTCATGAGGAACGTCGTATCGACCTCCGGCGCCAGCTTCCGGTTGGTGAGGGCCATCTGCAGCTCGGCCTCGAAGTCGCTGACCGCGCGCAGCCCCCGCACGATGAACCCGGCGCCATGCGTGCGCGCGAAGTCGACCGTCAGCCCATCGAAGGCCTCGACGCTGACATGGCCGCCGAGATCGGCGACGCACTCGCGAATGAGCGCCACGCGCTGCTCGATGCTGAAGAGCGGCTCCTTCTTGGTGTTGTTCAGGACGCCGATCACGAGCCGATCGAACAGCCCCGAGGCGCGCCGCGCCACGTCGAGGTGCGCGTTCGTCATCGGATCGAAGGAACCGGGGAATACCGCGACCCGCGTCATGCGTCCTCCGTGGCCAGGAAGGTGAGCATCGTCTCCCCGAACCGCCGCTGCCGCTCGACCGACAGGCGGTCGACCTCCGGCACCTCGGTTCGCCAGAAATGCTTGATCACGACCGTTGCGCCCGGTGCCAGCCTCGGCACCAGCGCCCGAAGCGGCGCCACCATAGCACGCGTCTCGTAGGGCGGATCCAGGATCGCCAGGTCCCACGCCGCATCGGACGCCGACGCCAGATGACGCTCCACCTCGGCCGCATGGATCCTCGCGGCAGCCGCCAGCCGCGTCCGCGCCAGGTTCGCGCGCAGCGCCTCGAGGGCCGCACGATCACGCTCCACGAAGTCGACGCTCAGTGCCCCGCGCGACAGTGCCTCGATCCCGATGGCGCCGCTGCCGGCGTACAGGTCGGCCACCCGGGCATCCGGTACCCGGTCGCCGAGGATCGCGAACAGCGTCTCCTTCACGCGATCGGTGATCGGCCGGGTCGCACGTCCTCGTGGCGCCGCCAGCGGCACGCCTCGCGCGGTTCCGGCGATCACGCGCATCAGGCCGCGTCCCCCTCCTCCTCGATCGGTGCGAAGCTGGCCTGGAGCCTCGCCAGCTCCGGGCGCGCGGCGAGCGAGCCATCCGGGCCGACCACCTCATCGGCGAGCGAGCGAGCCCGTTCGGCGAGGCGAATGTGGCGCGGCTCGAACAGCGATGCGACCTTCAGCGGTGGCAGGCCGGACTGCCGCGTGCCGAGCAGGTTGCCCGCGCCACGAAGCTCAAGGTCGGCCTCGGCGATCGCGAACCCGTCCTGCGAGCCGCGCACCACCTCGAGCCGGCGCAGGGCGAGCTCGTCGGTCGCGTCCGAGAGAAGGATGCAGAAGGACCGATGCGGCCCGCGGCCGACGCGGCCGCGGAGCTGGTGAAGCTGGGCCAGCCCGAAGCGCTCGGCATCCTCGATGAGCATGACGCTGGCATTCGGCACGTCGATGCCCACCTCGATCACGGTCGTGGCGACCAGCACGTCCATCTCGCGCGCGGCGAAGGCCGTCATGGTCCCGTCCCGCATCTCAGCGCGCTGCTGACCGTGGACCAGGCCGATGCGGAGCTGCGGAAGCCGCGTTCGCAGCCGCTCGGCCTCCGCCTCGGCGCTGGCCGCCTGGAGCGCGTCCGACTCCATGACCAGCGGCACGACCACGAACGACTGGCGTCCCTCGGCGGCCTCGGCTACCAGGAATTCCTCGATCTTCGGCATCGCCCGCCGATCGCGGATCTCGGTTCGGATCGGCTGGCGCCCGGGCGGAAGCTCGCGAATGGAGCTGATGGACAGGTCGCCGTAGACCGTCAGCGCAAGCGTCCGAGGGATCGGCGTGGCCGTCAGGGCGAGCGTGTGCGGCTCCGTCCCGGCTCCCTTTGCCTGGAGCGCTGCGCGCTGCCCGACGCCGAACCGATGCTGCTCGTCGACGATCGCCAGGCCGAGCCGCGGGAACGTGACCGCCTCGCTGATGACGGCGTGCGTCCCGATCACCACCTGGGCCTCGCTTGCGCCGATGGCCGACTGGATCTCCCGCTTCTGCGCCCCTCGTAATGAGCCGGACAGGAACTCCGCCCGGACGCCGAGCCGCTCGAGCAGCGGCGCAAGCCCGGTGTGGTGCTGGCGCGCCAGGATCTCGGTCGGTGCCATCAGCGCCGCCTGCCAGCCGGCACGGACCGCCGCGGCCAGCGCGACCGCCGCCACCGCGGTCTTGCCACTGCCGACGTCCCCCTGGAGCAGGCGCCGCATCGGCCGGTCAGCGGCGAGGTCGTCGAGGACGGCGTCGACGGCATTGCGCTGGTCGCCGGTGAGCTCGAACGGCAGCGCGGCGACGATCTCCGCGCGCTGGACGTCGGTGATGGCGATGGACGGCGCGTTGAGGCGCTCACGCGCTCGACGAGCCTGCGCGAGCGTGAGCTGGAGGGCGAGCAGCTCATCGAAGGCGAGCCGATCGAGGGCATCGGCGACATCGGCGGCCTCCTCCGGGAAGTGGGCCGTGCGCAGGGCGTCGGCCAGCCCGGGCAGTCCGGTGCGCTCGTCCGCCTCGAGCGGGTCGTCGACCGCCGGAAGGGACGCCTCGAGGATCCGCGCCAGCAGCTCGCGCAGCCGCTTCTGGGTGATGCTGCCGCTGAGCCGGTAGACCGGCACGACGCGGGCGGTGTGGACGGACTCGTGGCCGATGGGCGAGAACTCGGGCGAGGTGAACTGCGGTCGCCATCCGCGCTGCGTCACCTTACCCGACACGATGAGCTGGTCACCGGTGCGGAGCCGCCGCTCGACGAAGCGGCGCCCGAACCAGATCGCCTCCGCGCTGCCGGTCTCGTCACTGAGCTGCGCGATCACGCGCTGCGGCCGGCGTCTGAACCCCGGCTCGACGCGCACGGCGTCGACACGGACCCGCGCCGACTGCTTCTCGTCAGGCATCAGCTCGCCGAGCGGGCGAAGCTCGCTGAAGTCGTCGTA
>JAICRD010000232.1 GCA_025937535.1 Chloroflexota bacterium
TCATGTCGTGCTCGATCAGCACGATCGTGATGCCTCGCTCGTCCCGCAGCTTGTGCATGAACTGCGTCAGCTGCTCGGACTCCTGCGGGTTCATGCCCGCCGTCGGCTCGTCGAGCAGCAGCACCTTCGGGTCCGAGGCCAGCGCGCGCGCGATCTCGACGCGCCGCTGCTCGCCGTAGGAGAGGTTGATCGCCAGCCAGTCGTGATGCTGGCGCCCGACGCCGACATACGAGAGCTCCTCGCGCGCCTTCTCGTCGACCCGCTTCTCCTCCTTGCGGACGCCCGGCGTGCGGATGATCGACCTGAAAAGGCCCGCGCGCATGCGGGAGTTCTGGCCGACCATGCAGTTCTCGACCGCGGTCATGGTCGCGAACAGGCGGATGTTCTGGAACGTCCGCGCCATCCCGAGCTTCATGATCACGTCCGGGCGGCCGCCCGTGACGTTCTTGCCGTCGAAGTCGATGCGGCCGTAGGTCGGCTTGTAGAAGCCGGTCAGCATGTTGAAGAACGTCGTCTTCCCCGCGCCGTTGGGGCCGATGATCGAGACGATCGACCGCTCCGGCACGTGGAAGGTGACGTCGCTGACCGCGGTGAGGCCGCCGAACTGCTTGGTCACGTTCCGCGCGTCGAGGACCAGGTTGCCGTTGGTCTCGGTCATGCCCGTGCCACGAAGACGGATTCGTCGGCGTGCTCGTCGGCGTGCGTCATCTCCTGCGCGCGCCTCCGTTCCGGAAGCAGGCCCTGCGGCCGCATGATCATCATGATCACGAGCAGGAAGCCGTAGATGCCAAAGGTGATCTGGGTCATGTCGAAGTCGAGCCCCAGCCTGGCCGGCACGTCGTTGAGCACGTCGGGGATCAGCCAGAAGTTCGTGTACGACAGGGCGATCGCGCCGAGCACGACGCCCCAGATCGAGCCGAGCCCGCCGAGGATCACCATGCCGAGGATCAGGATCGAGAAGTAGAACTGGAACTGCTCGGCGTTGACGGTGTTCAGGAACGAGCCGAGGTAGGCGCCGGACATGCCGCCGAAGGCGGCGCCGGTGCCGTAGGCCAGGAGCTTCGTCTTGACGGCCGGGACGCCCATCGAGACGGCGGCCACCTCGTCCTCGCGCAGCGCGATCCAGGCGCGCCCGAGCCGCGAGTCGCGCAGCCGGAAGTTCACGAACAGCACGACCGCGATCAGCCCGAGCGCCGTCCAGAACCACGGGCGCAGGTTCAGCGACGTGAACTGGTCGAAGCCTGGGATTGCGATCTTGTCCACCGGCGTGATGCCCTGCCTCCCGGCGGTGATGACCTGCTCCTCGCCGAAGAAGTTGCCGAGCGGGCCGCCGATGATGGGCAGGCTCGAGAACGACACCTGGTCGAAGTTGACGGCCAGGCGGCCGATGATCTCGCCGAACGCGAGCGTCACGATCGCGATGTAGTCGCCGCGCAGGCGCAGGGTCGGCAGGCCGATGAGCATGCCGGCGATCGTCGTGAAGACGATCGCGCAGAGCAGGATCAGCAGGAAGTTGAAGTGGATGCCCGGAAGGTTCGTGATGTTGCCGGACACCCCGACGTGGAGGCCTTCCTCGTCGTTGACCGCCGAGAAGAACCCGGAGCCGAGCCAGCCCATGGTGTACGCGCCGATCGCGAAGAAGGCCACGTACCCGAGGTCGAGGAGGCCGGCGAAGCCGACGATGATGTTGAGCCCGAGCGCCATGACGACGTAGGCGAGCGCGAGCGTCGCGTCGAACAGCAGGTCGCTGCCCGAGTCCATGGCCAGCGGCAGCAGCGCAAGGACGATGAGGAAGACCGGGATGAAGGCCTTCTCGGCCCACGGCGGCAGCTTCGGCCGCCGCGAACGGGCCCCGGCCTCCGACTGCGCGACAGGCGATGCGGTCTCGGTCATCCGGCCTCCCGCGTCTCCTCGCCCAGCAGGCCGGACGGCTTGAAGGTCATGATCAGGATCAGGTAGGCGAACACGATCGCCGGCGTCCACTCGCCGCCGATGCGGTTGTCGGAGAGCTGCTGGATGATGCCGATGATCAGGCCGCCGAGCACGGCGCCGCGGATGTTGCCGATGCCGCCCATGACGGCGGCGGTGAAGGCCACGAGGCCGGCGGTGAAGCCCTGGAAGTACCAGATGGTGGTCTGGTAGAGGGCGTAGATGAGGCCGGCGGCGCCGGCCAGCATGCCGCCGAGCAGGAAGGTGAGCGAGATCGTCGTGTCGACGTTGATGCCCATCAGCCGCGCGGCCTCGGGGTCCTGCGCGGTGGCGCGCATGGCCTTGCCGAGGCGGCTGCCGCCGATGAAGGCCGTCATGGCCAGCAGCAGCGGGATGGTGACGAAGACGGCCAGCATGTCGCCGTTCGTGATCTCCACGCCGCCGATCACGAAGAGCTCGTTCTGGGAGCGGATGAGGTCGACGATCCCCTCCTGCGAGCCGCCGAGCCACAGGAGGCCGACGTTCTGCAGGATGAAGGAGAACCCGACCGCGGTGATCAGCGGCGCCAGCTTGGGCGCGCTGCGCAGCGGCCGGTAGCCGACGCGCTCGATCATCGTGTTCAGCAGGCCGGAGCCGAGCATGGCGATCGGCAGGCTGATGAGCAGCCCGATGATCAGCAGGCCCGTGCCGGTGTCCTGCGTCAGCCCGATCGTGGCGAAGAATCCGGCGGAGACGAACGAGCCGATCATGAACACCTCGCCGTGGGCGAAGTTGATCAGCTCGACGATGCCGTAGACGAGCGTGTAGCCGATGGCCACCAGGGCCCAGATGGCCCCGTTGGAAATGCCGTCGACGAGGTTGTTGCCGATCCGCGAGAGGTCACCGTCGTTGACCAGGTCGTAGATCGCGAA
>JAICRD010000194.1 GCA_025937535.1 Chloroflexota bacterium
CGCCTATCGCCAGGATGACGGATCCACGGCGCTGCTCTTCGGCGAGGAGCACTACGCGCGCCTGCTGCGCAACGCGCGGCTGCTGCGCGCATCGGTGCCGGAATCGGCTGCCGACCTGGTCGAGGTGACCCGCGAGCTGCTGCGCCGCAACGAGCACATCGGCGACGTCTACATCCGCCCGCTGGTCTACAAGTCGGCACGGTCCATCCGGGTGCAGCTGTCCGACCTGGCAGACCGCATCGGCATCTTCACCATGCCATTGGGGGACTACCTGCCGACCGGCGGGATTCGAGTGACCGTGTCAGGCTGGCAGCGAGTGAACGACAACGCCATCCCGGCGCGCGGCAAGATCGTCGGCTCGTACGTCAACGCCGCCTTCGCGGCCGAGGACGCCCACGCCGCGGGCTACGACGACGCGATCCTGCTGACCGCCGACGGGCACGTTGCCGAGGCATCGGCCGCCAACGTCTTCGTCGTCTTCGGCAGCGAGGTGGCAACGCCGCCGCTGGCCGACGACGTCCTGCCCGGCATCACCCGCAGCGCGGTGATGCAGATCGCGGCCGATGCCGGATACCGCGTGGTCGAGCGCAGCATCGACCGCTCCGAGCTGTACCTGGCCGATGAGGTCTTCCTGACCGGAACCGGCGCGCAGGTCGCGCCGATCGCCTCGATCGACGACCGACCGGTGGCCTCGCCCGATTTCCCCGTCGCGCTGGACCTCCAGCGCCGCTACTTCGCCGCCGTGCGCGGCACCGATCGCCATTACGCCCATTGGCTCACCGCCATCTAAGGAGAACCTGGACCGATGACCCTATCCAACGGAGAGACCGTCCCGACCGCAGCGGCCGGGCTCAGCATCGAGCGCTGGTCCGCCACCAGCGGCAGCGAGCGCGGCAGCCGCGCCAACCTGGTGCTCGCCGGCGGCGGCCACCAGTGGCGGGCTCATGCCGATGGCAACGGGGCGATCGACGCCCTGATGCGCGCGGTCGATCGCGCGCTGGAGCCACTGCTCGGCGCCGGCGTGGAGCTCGCCACCTACGACGTCCACGCCACGGGCGCCGGGCACGAGTCCGCCGCATCGATCGCCGTCAGCGTTCGCCCGCGCGACGAGGCCGACGGCCCGCTGTACCCGGGGCGCGCCACGCACGAGAACGTGCTGGATGCGAGCGTCGCCGCCTACGTGGACGCCATCAACACCCTGCTGGCCGACCGCGAGGTGGACATCGCCGCAGCCGTTCCCACTCCGGGCTCGACCAGCCGCCACGACACCGACCCCGAGCACCGCACCGGCGCCAAGGACCGGATCATGTCGGCCTACAACAGCTGATGGAGGTGGTCCTCTAGGCCACGTACTGGGCGAGGTGCTGGCCGGTCAGCGTTGAGCGCCCGGCCACCAGGTCTGCCGGCGTGCCCTCGAACACGACGCGCCCGCCATCGTGCCCGGCGCCGGGCCCCAGGTCGATGATCCAGTCGGCGTGCGCCATCACCGCCTGGTGGTGCTCGATGACGATGACCGACTTGCCCGACTCGACCAGCCGGTCCAGGAGCGCGAGCAGCTGCTGGACGTCGGCGAGGTGCAGGCCGGTGGTCGGCTCGTCGAGGACGTACACGTCGCCCTTCTCCCCCATCTGCGTGGCGAGCTTCAGTCGCTGGCGCTCGCCGCCCGAGAGCGTGGTGAGTGGCTGGCCCAGGCTGACATAGCCGAGCCCGACATCGGCCAGCCTCTGGAGAATGGCCTGCGCCGCGGGTGTGCGCGCGTCACCGTCGCCGAAGAACTCGAGCGCCTCGTCGATCGGCATGGCCAGCACCTCGGCGATGTTCTTGCCGCCGAAGGTGTACTCCAGCACCGCGGCCTGGAAGCGCTTCCCCTCGCACACTTCGCACACCGATTCGACGGTGGCCATCACGCCGAGCTCGGTGTAGATGACGCCGGCGCCATTGCAGTTCGGGCAGGCGCCCTCCGAGTTGGAGCTGAACAGCGCCGGCTTGACGCCGTTCGCCTTGGCGAATGCCTTGCGGATGGGCTCCAGCAGCCCCGTGTACGTCGCCGGGTTGCTGCGCCGCGAGCCCCGGATCGCACCCTGATCGATCACGACCACGCCGTCGCGTCCGGCGACGGACCCACCGATGAGCGAGCTCTTGCCGGAGCCGGCAACGCCGGTGAGCACGCACAGCACGCCGAGTGGGATGTCGACATCCACGTCGCGGAGGTTGTGGGTCGACGCACCGCGCACCTCGAGCGCACCCTTCGCCGAGCGCACCGACTCCTTCAGCCTCGCGCGATCGTCGAGATGCCGGCCGGTGATCGTGTCGCTGCGCCGCAGCCCTTCCACCGTGCCCTCGAAGCAGACTTGGCCGCCATCGGTGCCGGCGCCGGGCCCCAGGTCGATGACGTGATCGGCGATGGCGATCGTCTCCGGCTTGTGCTCGACCACCAGCACGGTGTTGCCCTTGTCGCGCAGCTGGAGCAGCAGCCGGTTCATGCGCTCGATGTCGTGCGGGTGCATGCCGATGGTCGGCTCGTCGAAGACGTAGGTCACGTCGGTCAGCGATGAGCCGAGATGGCGGATCATCTTGGTACGCTGCGCCTCCCCGCCCGACAGCGTCCCCGACGGCCGCTCCAGCGAGAGGTACCCGAGGCCGATCTCGGCGAACGAGTCGAGCAGGTGCTGCAGCCCCTTGAGCAGCGGGGCGACCGATGGCTCGTCGAGCCCGCGCACCCACTCGGCGAGGTCGCTGATCTGCATGGCGCACACATCGGCGATGCTCTTGCCCTTGATCTTGGAGGCAAGCACCTCCTTCGTCAGCCGGGTCCCGTTGCACTCGGGGCAGATCTGGAAGGTCACCGCCCGCTCGACGAACGCGCGGATGTGGGGCTGCATGGCGTCGACGTCCTTGGACAGCATCGACTTCTGCATCTTCGGGATGACGCCCTCGTAGGTGAGGTTGACTCCCTCCACCTTGATCTTCTGCGGCTCGCCGTAGAGGAGCTTGTCGAGCTCCTTCTTGCCGTACTGGCCGATGGGCTTGTCCATGTCCAGCCCGGCACCGGCGAAGATGCGGCCGTACCGGCCGTCCATGCTGTAGCCGGGGATCTTGAGGGCGCCGTCTCTCAGCGACTTGCTCTCGTCGTACAGCGCGGTGAGGTCGAAGTCGCTGACGGATCCCATGCCCTCGCAGCGCGGGCACATGCCGCCCAGGTAGACGACGTTGCGGATGACGTTCTTTTCGGTGCGACCGGCCTTCTCGGTGCTCATGACGCCACTGGCGGTGGCCGTCGGGACGTTGAACGAGTAGGCCGTCGGCGGTCCGACGTGCGGCTTACCGAGCCGGCTGAAGAGGATCCGCAGCATCGCGTTGGCATCGGTGACGGTGCCGACCGTCGAGCGCGGATTCGAGCCCATCCGTTCCTGGTCGACGATGATCGCCGTCGTCAGCCCGTCCAGGAAGTCGACGTCCGGCCGCGCCAGCGTCGGCATGAAGCCCTGCACGAAGGCGCTATATGTCTCGTTGATCATCCGCTGCGACTCGGCGGCGATGGTGTCGAACACGAGCGAGCTCTTGCCCGAGCCGGACACGCCGGTGAACGCCGTCAGCCGGCGCTTGGGAATCTCGACGCTGATGTCCTTGAGGTTGTTCTCCCGCGCGCCCTGCACGCGGATGACGTCATGGGTATCGGCGGTTGTCGTGCTCACACGTCCGATCGTGCCACAGCGGTGCGCTAGATGGCAGCGACGTAGTCGTCCGGCAGGCCAGCACGCCGGGCGACGTCTCGAAGACTGGCGGCACATGCGGCATTCGGGCTGCTTGCCCGACACCCATGGAGAGCCCGTAGAAGAAGACTTCCTGGTCGACTGCCGTCGGCTTCATCACCGTTAGTGGAGTTCCGAGCGTGGTCGCCGCCGGTAACGCGCGATCCACCGGTGTTCCTTGCCGATGTCGAGGTTTGGCTGGGGAGGAAGGATTCGAACCTTCGATCTCCTGATCCAGAGTCAGGCGCCTTACCGCTTGGCCACTCCCCAACGAGGCGCGTGAAACGCGCCCGCCGATTCTAGCC
>JAICRD010000250.1 GCA_025937535.1 Chloroflexota bacterium
ATCCAGTCGGCGCGAAGCTCTTCGGTGCGACCGTCGGAGAGGTCGCGGAGGCGGACGCTGCTCACAAGGCCGCCGTTTCGGGAGACGTCGACCAGTGCCACGCCTTCACGCAGCTGGGCCCCTGACGCCGCGGCGTGCTCGGCCAGCCGGGCGTCGAAGCGGCGGCGATCCACGCCCCACGCCGGACGCCGACCTGTGCGATCGGCGTACTCGATCCGCACCGCCCGACCGCCGGCGTGGAGGTGCATGCCGGACAACGGCACGGCGTCGGTGGACCACGCCTCGAACGGCAGCCCGATGCGCGCAAGCTCGTGGACGATCCGCGGGCTGGCGTATTCGGCGCACGCCTTCGGACGCGGATGATGCGCACGCTCCACGAGCACCACCCGTGCGCCGGCACGCGAGAGGCCCGCGGCGACGGCCGACCCGGCCGGTCCCGCCCCGACGACGATCGCGTCGAGCGCGGTCATGACGGGACGGCGGCCGTCACAACGCGCGGCATCCAGGCCGGTGAGCGCCATCGGCGCCGCAGGCCCGCGCGCGCCAGGAGCCGATCGAGCTCCCGGACGGTATAGGCGCGGCGGGCCGAGGCGAGCCCATCGGCGCGCGTGACGCGGCTCCTGGCGAGGAACGCCGTACTGGCCACCGTGGCGAGCAGGGGCAACGTCCCGCGGCGGAGGTCGTTGATCACGACGCCATGACGCGCGACGCGCGCCAGCTCGCGGAGGGCGGTCACCGCATCGTCCGGATCGAGGTGGTGGAGCAGCAGCGAGCAATGCGCCACGTCGAAGGCGTCATCGGCGAAAGGGAGGCGCCGCGCATCGCCGTCGACCACCTCGATCTCGCCATGCCGCTGGGTCGCCCGGCGTGCGACGCTGGCGACCTGCGGGTTCGTATCGAGGGCGACGGTCCGCCAGCCGGCGCGCGCGAATGCGATCGGCATATCCGCGCGGCCCGTCCCCGCATCGAGGATCGAGGCACCAGCCGCACCATTCAGGAGCGAGCGGATGGCGCGAACGCTGGTCGCCGTTCCGCCGGGCAGGCGGTTGAGGCGCGCCAGGTCCGCCAGGTTGCCCTCGACCTCGGGTGCCGTGAGGTTGCCAGAGTCGAGCAGCTCCTCCGCATCGGCCCGTGTGCTCACCGCAAGGAGGGCATGCAGTCCGTTCAGCATGCCGTCGCCGGCATCGGCTTCACCTGGTCGATCACGGTCGCGGAATGATAGGCGACCCATACCGATGGGTACGCGGCCGGTGTCGGGCGGTACACTTCGAGGACGATGACCGCCACAGTTCCGCCCTCGGGCGCCGCGACCGATCAGCCCGAGACCGAGACGCGACATCACAAGGTCGCCATCATCGGCTCCGGACCCGCCGGCCTGACCGCCGCCATCTATGCGGCCCGCGCGAACCTCGAGCCGCTCGTGATCGCCGGCAACGTCCCGATGGGCCAGCTGATGATCACCTCCGACGTCGAGAACTACCCCGGCTTCCCGGACGGCATCCAGGGACCGGAGCTGATGGCGAAGTTCCGCGAGCAGGCGGAGCGCTTCGGCGCCAGGCTGGTCGAGCGCGACGCCACCAAGGTCGACTTCAGCAAGCGGCCATTCAGCATCTGGATCGGCGCGGACCTCTATCTGGCCGATGCGGTCATCGTGGCGACTGGTGCGTCGGCGCTGTGGCTTGGGCTGCCGACCGAGGAGGAGTTCCGCGGCCGCGGCGTCTCAGCGTGTGCGACGTGCGACGGGTTCTTCTTCCGCGGTCGCGAGGTCGCCGTGGTCGGCGGGGGCGACACGGCCCTCGAGGAGGCGACGTTCCTGACGCGATTCGCTGACAAGGTGACCATGCTCGTGCGCCGC
>JAICRD010000153.1 GCA_025937535.1 Chloroflexota bacterium
AAAGGATGCTGAGCCGCTCACCCTCGCCGCCGGCAAGGATCAGGGTCAGGACCGACCTGGACACGGGCCGATTCTAGTGGCGGCGCGCTCGAGGCGCCGTTCGGAGCTCCGATCACCCGCCGGACCGATGTATCGGTCGTATCGCGCCTACGGCCGAGCCAGGCTCGATCTATCCGATACGGAGGCCCGCGCTGAACCGGAGACGCGCTTTGGGGCGCGGTTCCTGCGCGCCGCGAGTCGATCTATCGGCCTGATCGCGCCCCGGAAGGGGTCTGGCGCAGTTACGCCGATGTATCGGCGCGTCAAGACACCGCGGCGGTCACGGACATGTCGGCGGCCCGGGCGGTCCGGGAACGCACGGCGTCGGCACCGGCACCGGCACGGGGGTCTCGCCCGGAGGCGGAGGCTCGCCGCTCGGTGCTGGTGCTGGCGTCGGCACGAAGACGCGCTCGCCGCAGATCGACGGGAAGCCCGATTCGCCCGGGATCGGCGCAATGGCGAAGCGCACATTCGGGTTGTCGTGGTACGTCGCCGGATCGCCGCTGGAACCTGTCTGTCCGTTGACGAGGCGGTCTGACCACGTGTCGGCCGCCTCGATCCACTGCTGCGGGCGATCGGGGACGGCCTGCTCGACGTATGCCTCCAGGTTCAGGCACCCGTTGCTGTGAACGTTATCCGCCGGCGGAACCGTCCCTTCGAGGAATGGCACGTCGGCGAGGACGCGGCTGCATGAGCCGGTGGCGGCCATGCCGCTCCAGCGGCACACGTCGGCGCGCACGATCCCCTCAGGCTGCGGGAAATCGGTCTGTCCGACGGGCGTCTGGTTGTTCCAGTCCCACGGACTGTTCAGCGCCAGGTTCATGAAGTCGTGCCAGAGGTAGAGGGGGCCATCGGCGCTGAAGAGGCCGCCCGCGAACTCGTTCGACATCTGCTCCTGGTTGTTGTTGCCCATCCATACGCCGGTGACCAGGCTGCCGGGGACGTAGCCGAAGCCGGACACGTCGCGGAACTCGTCCGTCGTCCCGGTCTTGAAGCCGGCCGGCCGGCGCTGCCCATCCGGCGTGAGAAGCTCCGCGCGCGATCCCCACAGCACGTTCCGGTCAGGATCGGTATTGGCCTCGAGGATGTAATGGGTCAGGTACGCCTCAGCCTGCGTCAGTGGCTCCGCCGTGGGCGGACCGTTCTCGTCACGCTGATAGATCACGCGGCCGTCGCGGTTGCGGATCTCGATGATCGTCGTCGCCGGGTGCAGCGCGCCCTGCTGCGCGAACGTGGTGTAGGCCTGGGTCATGTTGGTCAGGTTGACCGGCACAGATCCGAGCGCCAGCGAGATCCCTGGATCCAGGGACATGATGTAGTCGGCGCTCGCGATCCCGAGCGACTCCGCGAACTCGGCCGTCGTCTGGGCACCCACCAGGTACTGCATCTGGACGGACGGGATGTTCATCGAGTATCGAAGCGCGTCCATCGCGAGCACGGGACCGTGCTCCTTGATGTCGGCGTTCGTCGGGCGATACGACGCGGCACCCTGCACGCCGAACTCGGTGATGGCGTCGACGAGCATGGTCGACACGGTCGCGTCGCGCGCCTTGAAGGCCGATGAGTACGTGATCGGCTTGAACGCCGAGCCCGGTTGCCGACGCCCGAGGCCGGCGACGTCGAACTGGCCCTGCACCCGCGGGTCCTCGCGGTTGTAGTAGTCCACGCTGCCGACGTAGGCGACGATCTCGCCGGTGGCCGAGTCGATCGCCACCATCGCGCCGTTGTTCACGTTGAAGTCGACGCACGGCTTGTTGGGAACCGGGTTGACGCACGCCGGGTCTTCGCCCATGCCCGTGTTGAGGCTGTACACGTGTGCGGCCACCAGGCGCTTGGCCTCCTGCTGGAGCGGGTAGTCCAGCGTGGTGGTGATCCGATAACCGCCGATGCGGACCGCCGCCTTCGGATCCTCCACGCCGAGCTCACCGAGGATGCGCTCCGCCTCCTTCTGGACGCGGAAGCTGAACTGCGGCTCGCGCAGCACGCTCGTCAGGCGGTTCGGGTTCATCGCGGTCCAGGAGGTGCTCCGCGCCTCGTTGTGCTGTGCGCGCGTGATGTAGCCCTCGTCGAGCATCGCCCCGACCACGAGGTCACGCCGCGCCAGCGCATCGGCCGCGGCTTCCTCGCTCCCCGGTTCACCCTTCGGATTCTGGTACGGGTCGTAATACGAGGGGCGCTGCGGCAGGCCCGCCAGGAAGGCGGCCTGCGACACGGTCATCTGCGCGAGGTCGGTGATGCCGAAGTAGTTCGCCGCGGCTGCCTTGATCCCGTACGAGCCGTTTCCGTAATAGATGAGGTTCAGGTACGTCTCGAGGATGCGCTCCTTTCCCTCGCGCCCGGGATAGGCCGAGGTGACCTCCATGGCCAGGATGTTCTCGCGGATCTTCTCCTGGAAGTCGGTCGAGTCGTTCGGCTCGGGGGGCTTGCAGACATCGGCCTCCTGGTCCGGCTCCTCGTCGAGGTCGGTGACCGGTGCATCGGGGTCGGCTGGCGCGATGCTCGGCGCGGCCGTGGCTCCCTCGTCGACCTGGGTGGACGCGGTCTCCTCGCGCAGCACGCGGGCGTAGTCGATCACCTGCTGGGTGATGGTCGATGCGCCCTGCACGATCGAGCCTGCCTCGAGGTTGGCGAGCGCGGCGCGGACGGTGCCCTGGAAGTCGACCCCGTTGTTCTCCCAGAAGGTGCGGTCCTCGGCCGCGACGGTCGCCTGCCAGATGATGTCGGGCAGCTCGTCGAACGTGACCGCCTCGCGGTTCTGGCACTCGAACCGCGCGAGGAGCGTCTGCCCCGTCCGGTCATAGACGTACGTGGACTCGGCCGGCTCGATGGCGTCAAGGATGTTCGGGTCGGGCAGATCGGAGGCGAAGTACGTGTACGCGGCGAACATCCCGCCGGCCGTGCCCATGATCGAGCCAACGAAGGTCAGCGCGATGACGCCGAAGGTGACCAGGAGGAACGTGGCGAGACCGCGCCGCTGCGAGCCGCGGCGCGTGGTTCGACGGCTCATCAACAGATGACGGCGCCGATGCTGGAGAGCCGGATGCATCGCGCGAAGCCTACCAGCGCCGCGGTTGCGGGTCGAATGCCCTCAGCGCACCACGTTGAGCACGCGATCGTCCGTCAGCAGGGCCAGCACGGCACCGCCGACCAGGAACGGGCCGAATGGGATGTAGCTGCGCATGCCGACCCGGCGGCTGACGAGCAGCACCAGGCTCGCCCCCGCGGCGAGGAAGGCGGCGGCGAACAGCGAGGTGAAGATGACCGGCCAGCCCAGCATGAGGCCGATGGGCGCCACGAGATAGAGGTCGCCCAGTGCCAGTCCGCCGCGCACCACCAGCGCCAAGGCGCCGAGGAATGCCACGGCCGCGCCGGCACCGATGAGGGCGTCGAGCGGGCGCACCGCGGGGTTGAACGGCACGAACACGGCCGCGCCGACGATGAGCGGGTCGAGCACGAGGTGCGGCAGGCGGCGCTGCTCGAGGTCGGTCGCGGTCAGGAGCAGCAGGAGCGCCAGGAGCGCGAGGTACACGGCGGTCGCCCACCACGGCAGTTCGGAGCGCGCGGTGATGCCCGCCGCCGCGAGGCCGCTCAGGATCGCGAGCAGCGCCGTCCGCCAACCGAACGTGCGGCCCTGGGCCTCGTCGGGCGGCCAAACGCTCGCCACGCGCTCGGCCAGGGCACCGAGGATCGCAAAGACCGCCCCGACCGTGATCGGCACCAAGGTCACGTGTGCTCCTTCAGCGTGGTACCGCGATCCGGTGCGTCGCGGCACCACGCATCCTAGGCGGAGCGATCCAGTTCGCCATAGGCCGAAGGTCCACATTCGCCGATCAGGCGCTGGCACGCGCCGTGCGTATCCGCTTTTCGACGGCCGCTCGGCCGCCATCGTCATCTGGGAGGACGAACCATGGACAGCGATCGAATCGAAGGCCCCCTGAAGGAGGCCGGTGGGAAGGTCAAGGAAGAGTGGGGCGACTTGACCGATGATGCCTCGACCGAGGCCGAGGGCCACATGGACCAGGCCGAGGGCAAGCTCCAGAACGAGTGGGGCGAGACCAAGGACGACGTTCGCGACGCGGTCGACGACGACCGCTGAAACTGCTCCTCCAAACCGCGCGAGCCCCGTCCGAAAGGGCGGGGCTCGCTGCTATGTGGGCCGCAGCGAAGGCTCAGAGCGAATCCGCTGCCGCCCGACTGATGCATCGGAGTGTGGCCAACTTTTGCATCGGAGTGCGGCCAACTTTCGGTCGGCGCGCATCGACTGGAAGCTTGCGCGCCAGGCGGGCACCTCCAGATAACCTCGCAAATCAGTCCCCGGCGAAGTCCAGTGCCAGGCGCACCAGCGTCGCAATCGACGCCCCGGTGGCGCCCTTCGGCCCGTACGGCTTCTCGGCCGTCAGATAGGCCGTGCTGGCGATATCGGCGTGGACCCACGGGACGGTGACGAACTCCGACAGGAACACCGCGGCCTTGATGAGCGAGCCATCGCGGCTGCCGGAGTTGACGATGTCGGCGTGGGGCGAGTCGTAGCTGGACCGATACTCCGCCACCAGCGGCATCTCCCAGAACCACTCCCCGGCCGCATCGGCCGCAGCACCGACGGTCTTGCCCCAGTCGTCGGGGCGCGCGAAGTAGGCACTCACCTGGTCGCCGAAGGCGATGGCCTGGGCTCCGGTCAGCGTGGCTACGTCGACGATGTGCGTCGCGCCCTCGCGCTCGGCCCACGTCATCGCATCGGCCAGGATGAGGCGTCCCTCGGCATCGGTGTTGGTGACCTCGACGGTCATGCCGTTCATGGCCTTGACCACGTCGCCCGGGCGCTGGGCATTGCCGCCGGGCATGTTCTCGACCATCGGCGCCACCGCCATGAGCGGCGTGTCGGGCGCGAGCCTGGCGACCGTCCGCGCCGCCGCAATGACGGCTGCCGCCCCCGACTTGTCGTGCTTCATGTCGCCCATGCTCTCGGACGGCTTGATGCTGATCCCACCAGAGTCGAAGCAGACGCCCTTGCCGACGATCGCCAGCCGTCGATCCGATGAAGCCTTCTCCCATCCGGGCAGCTTGATCGCGATCAGGCGCGGCGGATGCGCGGCGCCCTGTCCCACGCCGAGGAGGCAGCCCATGCCGAGGCGTTCCATCTCGTCGGGCTCGAGCACCTC
>JAICRD010000246.1 GCA_025937535.1 Chloroflexota bacterium
AGCTCGCTCCGGCTGGCGCTGATGACGCTGTCCATCTTGTCGAGGATGAAGAGCCGAGCGACCCGAGCCTGCTCGAGCGCGTCTCGCATGATCTCGGTGGTGATGCCGGCGACCTTGATGTCCATCTGCAGCGCCGTCACGCCCTCGGCCGTGCCGGTCACCTTGAAGTCCATGTCGCCGTACGCGTCCTCCTTGCCGGTGATGTCGGTCAGGACGGCGTAGCGGCCGGTCTCCTTGTCGGTGATGAGGCCCATGGCCGCACCGGCCACCGGTGCCTTGATCGGCACGCCGGCGTCCATGAGCGCCAGGCTCGAGCCACACGTCGAGGCCATGCTGGTCGATCCGTTGGAGCTCACGACCTCGCTCACGACGCGAATGACGTACGGGAACTCCTCCTGCGACGGCAGCACCGGCACCAGCGCCCGCTCCGCGAGCGCGCCGTGGCCGATCTCGCGCCGGCCGGGCCCGCGCATGAACCGCGCCTCGCCGACCGAGTATGGCGGCATGTTGTAGTGGTGCAGGTAGCGCTTCTCGGTGTCCGGGCTGATCGTGTCCATGCGCTGGACGTCGCTCGACGGGCCAAGCGTGGCGATCGAGAGCGCCTGCGTCTGGCCACGGGTGAAGATGGCCGATCCGTGGGTGCGCGGCAGGACGCCGACCTCGACACTGATCGGCCGGATGGTCGAGGTGTCGCGGCCATCGATGCGAACGTTCTCGCTCAGCACCAGCTCGCGAACGGTCGCCTTGGTGACGACGTCCATCAGGGCTGAGGCGATCCCGTGGCGGCGGCGGATGTCCTCCAGCCGCTCGCCCTGCTCCGTGCGGTTGTAGCTCTCGCGAGCGCGTCGGACCTCGTCCGCGATGTCCTGGCGCAGTGCGTCCAGGCGCTCGGGCAGGCCCTGGATGAAGTGCGCGAACAGCTCCGCCGTCGCTTCGGCATCGGGCATGGCGCGGTGCGCGATCGCGTGCTCGCGGCCGAACACGAAGCGGACGAGGTCGGCAAGCTTCCAGGCGCCGGCATCGGGGTAGAGCTGGTAGCCGAGCTCGAGGGTGTCGAAGGCGGCCTTCGACTGCCAGCGGGTCTCCGTGGGCATGTGGCGCAGCACGAAGGGCAGGTCGAACGCGATGTTGTGGGCGACCACCGGGGTCTCACCGACCCACTCGGCGAACCGGCTGAGGACCTCGGAGGCGGTCGGTGCATTGGCCACGTCATCGGTGCTGATGCCGTGCACCTGGTGGCCGACGATGGCCCGGCCGGGATTGACGAGCGACTCGAAGCGGTCGACCACCTGGCCGTCGCGGAGCCGCAGCGCGGCGATGTCGACGATGTACCCCTGCTCCGGCTTCATGGCCGTCGTCTCGAGGTCGAAGACCACGAACTCGTTCTGACCATCGGCGATGAGCTTGGCGATCTGCGGGATCGACGCCGCCTTGGGGCCGACGAACGGCATCTTCTTGGGCGTGCCGGCCGATGCGACGAGCTTTTCCTGCAGGTCGATCGACTTCTGCAGCTCGCTGTGCCCGTAGGCGATGGCGTCGGCCATGATCGACTCGGGCAGGATCTTGGCACCGGCCTCGACCATCATCACCGCGTCGCGCGTGCCGGCGACGACGAGATCGAGCTCGCTTTCATCGAGCTGAGTGTTCGTTGGGTTGGTGACGAACTCACCGCCGATGCGCCCGACGCGCACCGCACCGACCGGCCCGAGGAACGGGATGTGGCTGATGCTCAGCGCCGCGGACGCGCCGTTCAGGGCCAGGATGTCGGGATCGTTCTCCTGGTCGGTGGAGAGGACGGTCAGGACGACCTGCACGTCGTTGAAGTAGCCCTTGGGGAAGAGCGGGCGGATCGGCCGGTCGGTGAGGCGCATGGCCAGGATGGCCGCCTCGGACGGGCGTGACTCGCGCTTGATGAAGCCGCCCGGGATCTTGCCCGCGGCGTACATCCGCTCCTCGTAGTCGACGGTGAGCGGGAAGAAGTCCGCGCCTTCGCGCGGCTCCTTGCTGGCGACCGCGGTCGCCAGGACGACGGTGTCGCCGTATCGGACGAT
>JAICRD010000075.1 GCA_025937535.1 Chloroflexota bacterium
CTACACCGGCATCGGCCCGCGCTTCTGGCAGAGCCTCGACATGCTCGGCAACGAGAGCGAGTGGACCTTCTGGGGCACGCCGAACTGTGGCAAGGGGCAACCGGGCCAGGTCGGCCACACCGGGCACCCTGCGGTTCCGTGTCGCTTCCACGGCGTGCGGGTGGGGGTGACCGGATGACTGACCGGCTGCTCGACACCTGCGAGCGCGTCCTCGCCCTAGTCGGTACCGATGCGGAAGCCGAGATCACCGTCACGGCCGGCACCGAGGCGCTCACCCGCTTCGCCACCGGCTTCATCCACCAGAACGTCGCCGATGCGGTCCAGCAGGTGCACCTGCGCCTCGCCCTCGACGGGCGCGTCGCGGAGGCATCCGCCAACCAGACCGATGACGACGCCCTCGCCCGCCTGGTTCGCTCGACCGCCGATGCGGCACGCCTGCAGCCGGTCGATCCCGGCTGGCCCGGGCTCGCACCGCCCGCCGATGCGCCGGCGGTCGACCACTGGGACGACGCCACCGCTGCCGCCGAACCGGCCGAGCGGGCGGAGCGCGTCGGCGCGTTCGTCACCGCCGCCGACGATCTCGAGACCGCCGGCTACTGCTCGACGGAGGGCGTGAGCATCGCCTTCGCCAACTCGGCGGGCCAGCGGCTGTCGGGGCGGACCACCGGCGCCACCCTCGACGGCATCGCCCGCACCGGCTCCTCCGACGGCTCCTCCCGCGCCTCGTCCCTTCGTCTGGCCGATCTGGACGGAACCGTGACCGGTCTGGAGGCCGTTCGCCGCGCCCGCGACTCCGCCGACGCGACGGACCTGCCGCCCGGGTCGTACGAGGTCGTCCTCTCGCCCTCGTGCGTGGTCAACATGCTCACCTTCCTGGCGCTGCACGGCTTCAACGGCCGCGCCGTCGAGGAGGGGCGCTCCTTCGCGCGCATCGGCGAGTCGCAGTTCGACGAGGCCATCTCGCTGGCCGATGACGTCTCCCACCCCATGGCGACCGGCGTCGGGTTCGACGCCGAGGGCACGCCCAAGCGTCGCGTCGAGCTCGTGCGGGCGGGGGTGACCAGCGGCCTCATCCACGATCGGCGCACCGCGAAGGCGCTCGGCACGGAGTCCACCGGCAACGCCGTCGCAGGCGCCGGCCCCTTCGGCGCCCTGCCCGCGAACCTCGTGCTGGAGGCCGGATCGGCGTCAGAGGACGAGTTGGTCGGCGGGGTCGAGCGCGGCCTGCTGGTGACCGACTTCTGGTACACGCGCATCCTCGATCCGCGGACGCAGGTCGTGACCGGCCTGACGCGCAACGGCGTGTGGCTGATCGAAAGCGGGCGCGTTCAACGGCCGGTGACGAACCTGCGCTTCACGCAGTCCTTCCTGGATGCGCTCGGACCGGGCCAGGTCCGTGGCGTCGGCTCCGATCTCACGCTGGTCGGAGGGGCGGTGTTCGGCATCGGCGCCTACGTGGTGCCCTCGCTGCACCTCGCGGCGTGGAACTTCACGGGCGGTGCCAAGGGCTGAAGCAATGACGGCACTCACCGTCCAGCACCTTGACCTCACCGGAGTCCGGTCCGTGTCCTTCGACCAGGGCGCCCAATCCTGGGCGATCGTGCTGCCCGGGGCCGGCTATTCAGCCCAGGCACCACTGCTCTGGTACGCACGCCGTGCCGTGATGGCGGCGGGAAGGAACGCTGTCGTCGTGACCGATACCTTCGATCGTGAGCGCGACGAAGCCGTTTCCTGGGTCGAGGAGCGCGCAGCGGCTGCCCTGAGCCACGTTGCCGCGATGGATCCGCATCCGTTGCTCGTTGCGAAGTCGATCACTTCCCTGGCGACACCGTTCGCGGCTGTCCATGGTCTGCCGGCGGTTTGGCTCACACCTCTCATCGCGAAGGCATCGCCCGCTTCGGAGGCAGTTCTTCGCGGCCTGCGATCGTCGAGCAAGCCAAGACTTCTCGTGGGCGGCACGGCCGATCCGTCGTGGGACGGCGCTGCATTGAGCGCCATGTCGAATGCCGATGTTCTCGAACTCCCACGGGCGGATCACTCTCTCGAGCTGGCAGGCGATGTAGGCGCATCGCTCGAGTACCTGCGCCAGGTGACGGACGCCATCCACACCTTCGCGTCGCAACTGCCCTAGGCCGACGACGACGACCGGCTCGCCACGTCACCGGCGAGCGGTGGGTACCTAGCTCGTGCCCGGTTTGCGCAGGGGAACGCCGGCGTCGCAGAGCTGACAGTTCCCCGCGTCCCAGGACGGGATCTCGATGCGGCCCAGCGCGTGCAGCGGGAACCGGAGCTGATGGGCGCTAGGCTGAGCGGCCCGCCGCGTGCGTTTGTCAGGTACCAACCAGGATCGGCTTAGGCGACCGGGAAGGACCGCGGGCGGCATCTCCGTCGTCATATCTGCGCCTGAGTGCTATGTGACGGACCGCTGGTCGGCTGAGTGCCCGCACCGTGGCCTAAGAGCTCGGTGATTGGTAGGTGGCGACGCCTGCGGCGCCCGTGGAATCGCGCGCTCAGCTGCTCCCCGGCTTACGCACTGGGATCCCGGCGGTGCACAGCTCGCAGGCGTCCGGCTCCCACGAGGGAATCTCGATACGACCCAGCGCGTGCAGCGGGAACCCGAGCTCGATGGGCGCCGTGGAACGGTCGACGATGACTGCCGCGGCCACCGGCTCGACGCCCGCGGCTCGCACGGCCTCCACCGTCTCGACCAGGGACGCGCCGGTGGTGAGGATGTCATCCACGATCACCACGCGCTCATCGGCGCCGACCGTCCAGCCTCGGCACAGCGCCCGGCCACCGGACGGGGCGGCCTCGGCGAAGGCAGCGCGCACGAAGCCGCCCAGCTGGCGGGCCGTCTCGAACGACAGCAGCACGCCGCCGGTCGTAGGCCCGACCACCAGGGTTGGCGAGTGGGGCGCCAGGAGCTCCGCGAACCGGCGGCAGATCTCCACGCCGAAGCGCGGATGCTGAAGGACGAGGAACTTCTCCAGGTAGCGGCCGGCATGACGGCCCGACTTCAGGAGGAAGTGCCCCTCGAGGAGCGCACCGGAGCGAACGAACAGCGACTCGACCGAGGCGTCGGCAAGGGACTCATCGGCGTCGGTCATTCGTAGACTGCGGTGAAGTCGACCGCCGGGTAGCGCTCGGCCAGCGCTTCGGTCACCCAGTGCAGGACGTCGGCGGGATCGTAGAAGGCGGCGATGACCTTGGCTTCCGTCACCGACAACCCAGGACGTTGTGCCTCAACGCCGCCCACCACGTCCTCCGGTCGATCGGACAGGTCCAGCGACGTCTCGAAGCGGCCATCGGGCCGCAGGACGAGCACGTCCTCCGCTTCGTCGAGCAGCACCAGCTCGCCGGTCCGACGGAGCACCTCCTCGGCATTCGCGCTGAACTCGCGCAGGTGCTGCGCCTGGGCCGTCGAGAGCTGGAGGCGGTACGCATCGGCCAGCTGCCAGAGGCGCTGCGCGGCCAGGGTCTCCTGCTGCGATGGCGACAGATCCGCCTCCCAGTCGTCGCCGAACTCGCCGAGCTCCTCCTCGCGCTTGAGGTCGTCGGCAGCGACCAGGTGCGATGGGGCGTCGCGCGATGTCTCGATCAGCCAGGCGAAGATGTCGGCCGGGTTGTACAGCTCGACCAGCTCGCTGATCGTCTCGACCAGCTGCTCCTGGTCGTACCACTCGTTGTCCGCCGGATCCTGGTAGGTGAGCCGGGTGGTCCAGGTCTCGTCGACGGGGTGGTAGAGCAGGTAGTCCTGCTCGTCGTCGACCAGCTTGATGGGGCCGATCTCCCGCAACCGCTCGCGGTTCTGGTCCAGGAAGCGGCGCAGCTGCTCGGTGGCCTCGTACAGGAAGTCGCGGCGCTCCAGCTCCGCCTCGCCGGCCAGCTCGCGGAGGGCAACCAGTCGCGGCGACCCGCCGCCCGGTGAGCGGCTCACGGCTTGAAGACGAAGTCGGGGCCCATCCGCTCGCGCAGGAAGATCGTGTGCTTCGAGTCGAACACCGACTCGGCCACGCGGTGCCCGAAGCCGCGCATGGATGGATCGGCGTAGAGCTTGTCGAGCACCGCGTAATTCGGCAGGTCCACGATGATCACGTTGTTCCAGGTCGAGCCCTCGGTGACGTTGAACCAACCGACGAAGCGCACGCCGTACTTCTCCTCCGTCTGACGGGCGGTCCTCGGAAAGATGTGGCGCATGCCGCGCTTGAAGATCGTGTCGCGGCCCTTGCGGACGTTGAAGAAGGTGACCATCAGGGGCATCAGGCTTGCCCTCGATCCGACTGCGAGATCACGACCCCGATGATGAACCTCACCCAGAGGCCGAGAGAGGCCATGTTCCGCTTCTCATTCATCGGTCTGGTCCTCATCCGTGCTGATTATCCGAGTCTGCGGCTTCGCGATGCCGGTCTGGCGGCCCCGTCCGCGCCGCCGGTCGGCGAAGAAGACGCGCAGCAGGAAGACGCTGGTCATGCTGACGAAGAAGAGCAGGAACAGTGCTGCAAAGAGCAGGACCGCCAGCAGCCAGACCGGCCAGTTGAACGTGAACAGCCCGATCGGGATGAGGAAGAGCAGGATCGCGAACAAGATCGCCTGTGTGATGAAGCATCCGAATCCCGGGCCCTCGTTCGGGTCGAGGTCCTCGTTGTAGCGAACTGACAAGCCGATTCCTCAAGGGACTTGGCGGGGCGTGGGCGTTCAGATCGTCCCACATCCGGCTCGTCCACGCTCCTGCCGTGCCTGGCCGTTGATGAGCGCGGTAAGCGTCCGGTAAGCGTCTGGTAAGGCCGACCGTGCTATCACAGTGTTCAAGAGTCTTGAACACTCGTGGGACCGTGCTGCCCGGGAGCAGGAGACTCGATCAAGTCCGATACGTCACGCGCCCATCGGCGACGGTGAGCCGTACGACGCCGGGCAGCTCCATATCCACGAGCGGCGAATTGGCCGATGCAGACCCCAGCGTCGTCGCATCGACCCGCCAGCCAGCAGCCGGATCGAAAGCGACGAGATCGGCCCGCTCGCCGGTGCGCAATCCGCGCTTCTCACCAACGATCGCCGCCGGCCGCGTCGACAGCGCTGCCAGGAGCGCCGACAAGCTCAGGCGTCCCGCCTCGACCGTGAGAAGGCCGACGCTGAGGGCGGTCTCGAGGCCGATGAGCCCGGGTGCGGCCTGCGCGAACGGCACCAGCTTGCTCTCGGCCGGGTGCGGAGCATGGTCGGTGGCGATGGCGTCCACCGCTCCGTCGGCGACCCCTGCCAGCAAGTTCATCGCGTCGTCGCGTGAGGCGAGCGGCGGGTTCACCCGGCAGCGACCGTCGTAGGCAAGCTCCGAGCGCGGGTCCGCCTCTTCCCAGGCGAAACGGCGCGAGCCGGCGACCCATTCGTCGGTGAGCGCCAGGTGGTGCGGCGTCACGTCGCAGGTCACCGCCACGCCGCGCGCTTTCGCGGCGCGGACAGCGTCAAGCGAGCGCGCCGTGGACAGGTGGGTGAGGTGCAGCCGTGCATGCGCCGCCTCGGCCAGAGCGATGTCGCGCTCGACGATCGCCACCTCGGCCTCCGGTGGCCAGGGAGCCAGGCCGAGGCGCGTGGCCGCCGGTCCTGCGCGCATGACGCCGCCCCCGGCGACGGACGCATCCTCGGCATGCTCGAACAACGGCAGGCCGAGCGATGCGAGTCGCGCGAGCAGGTCCGCTGTCAGCGCGGCCGATGGAACGGCCGCCCCGTCATCGGACACGCCGATGGCGCCCGCGCGCCCCAATTCCTCGACCGCGGTGAGCTCGCCTCCCGCGCGGCGCCGGGTTGCCGCAGCGATGACGCGCACGCGCGCCGACGCCGGTGCCGCGACCACCGCACCAACGGCATCGGCCGAGTCAAGCGGCGGATCGGTGTTCGGCATGGCGCACACCGTAGTGAATCCGCCGTGGGCGGCAGCGCGGGTGCCGCTGGCAATGGTCTCCGCCCCGCTGATGCCCGGCTCTCGGAGGTGAGCGTGCAGATCGCAGAAGCCGGGCGCGATGACCCAGCCCGATGCATCGATCCGCTCGGCATCGTCGGCCGCCTCGACGACCAGCCCGTCGCGCACGGCGATGTCCCTCTCCTCGTCGCTGCCGTCCGACGGGTCGATCACCCGGCCGCCGACCAGCACGAAGGTGGCGGGTCGATCGGTCAGCAGGCCGAAACGAGCGTCCCTCACACCGCTCCGCAGACGAGCGCGAGGACCGCCATCCGGATCGGAACGCCGTTCTCCACCTGGCGGCCGATCAAGCTACGCGGCCCATTGGCCAGCTCGGCCGTCAGCTCGACGCCTTCATTGGTGGGTCCCGGGTGGAGGATCGGCGCACCCGGCAGCGCGAGGGCCATACGGTCCTCATCCAGCCGCCAGTCCGCGACGAAGTCGCCGAACGACTCCGCCCCACGCTCGAGCTGTACGCGCAGGGCCATGACGGCATCGGCATCGCGCAGGCCGTCGTCGAGAGACGTCGCGACCTCCACGCCCGGCCAGTGATTGAAGTCGGCAACCCATGGCGCCGGGCCGGCGACTCGAACCCGCGCACCAAGGGACTGGAGCGAGTGAATGTTGGACCGAGCCACGCGCGAGTGCGCGACGTCACCCACGATGACGACCATGCGGCCATCGAGCGATCCGAAGAACTCACGCAGCGTGAGCGCGTCGAGCAGTGCCTGGGTCGGATGCGCGTGGACGCCATCACCGGCGTTGATGACGCGCAAGCCGGTTTCGCGGGCCGCCAGGTGGGGCGCGCCAGAATCGGAATGGCGGATGACGACGGTCGTGACGCCCGTGCGCTCGAGCGTTCGCAGCGTGTCGACCAGCGACTCGCCCTTCGAGACGCTGCTGCGGTCGACCCCGAGATCGACCGTGGTCGCGCCGAGCGCCTTGGCCGCGAGCTCGAAGCTGATCCGCGTCCGGGTCGACGCCTCGAAGAACGCCAGCGCCACCGTTTCGGCCTCCAGCAGCGACGGATGCTCGCGCCCCGCCCGCACGTTCCGCATGTCGACCGCCAGCGCCAGGATCGTCTCCAGCTCGTCGCGCGAGAGGCCGTCGACATCGAGCAAATGGCGCCGGCTCCAGGTGCGCGGGCCCACGGCCGTCGTCACGCCGGAGCCGCAGACCGGCCGATGACGACCTCGTCGACCTCGTCCGTCTCGCGCAGCCGCACGTGTACGGTCTCCTCGGTGCTGGTCGGCAGGTTCTTGCCGACGAAGTCGGGGCGTATCGGCAGCTCGCGATGACCGCGGTCGATGAGCGCGGCCAGTCGCACGGCCCTGGGTCGCCCGCGATCCGTCAGCGCGTCGAGCGCCGCACGCACCGTTCGGCCGGTGTAGAGGACATCGTCGACCAGGACCACCACTCTCCCGGCCACATCGGTCTCGAGCTCGGAGCGCTTGACGATCGGCGCGTGGGCGATCCGCGTGAGGTCGTCGCGGTAGTAGGTGATGTCGAGCGAGTCGACCGGGACCGATGCGCCCTCGTGCTGCTCGATCAGGTCGGCCAGGCGCCGCGCGATGGGAACGCCTCGGCTGCGTATGCCAACGAGGACGAGCCCCTCGACCCCACCGTTGCGCTCGACGATCTCGTGCGCGATCCGCGTCAGGGCGCGGCGCACGTCATCGGCGTCGAGGATGCGGCGGTCGCTCATGCACTCTCTCCTTGGCGGCCTCTCGGGACCGCGTTAAAGGGCTCGCCGCGGAGTATACCGATGCGCTAAGGCGTCTCGGTCTCGTTGAAGGCGTCGAAGCCGGCCGGTCCGAACCAGCCTTCCTCTGCGGAGCCGATCACGGCCACCTCGTCGGAGACGTTGCCCGTGTTTCGGGTCACCAGCAGAAGATCGGCTGACGGCGGATCCATGATGCCGGCGCTTGGGCGGCCGGCGGTCACCACGAGGTGATTGCCGGTCGGAGAGACCTTCACGTCGACGACGAACGAGCCTCCGGGGATATCGGTCGCGTCGATCGCGTGACCGCTGGTCACGCCGCGGGCGTCGGTTGCATGGCTGAAATAGACCCGCTGCGCATCGGGATAGGCGTTCGGAACCCCGGTCCACGCCGTATTCCAGACGGCGTAGGCGTCACCGTCCGGACCCCACGCGATGGCTGCCGAAGTGAATGCGTCGCGGCGGATCGTGACATCCGAGAAGAGCAGGCGCGATTCGGTGAAGTCGTATCCGCGCTCGCCGTCGGGCTGGTTCTCGGCGAGCCACGGCGCCCCACCCTGCACGAACAGCCACTCGCTGCCCGATTGCTCCATCACGCCGCTCCAGAAGATGACGAAGGCTCCGTTCGGGCTGACGAGTGGCTGGAAGATGTTCTCGGCCGGCGGGAACTCACTGTCCGCCGGATCGGCGGCAGCGATGCTGCCAGCCTCGGGATCGAAGGCGACGAGGTAGCTGGACGGCGTTTCGCCCGCGGTGCTGACCCAGAGGACCGAGGTCCCGGGCACCCAGCTGCCGGCGTAGGCATTGCCGACGTCGGTCAGGCGCTCCGCCTCGCCGACGGATGGACGGAAGACCCACGCATCGGTCGTTTCGTCCTTCTGGTCTGCCAGCGTGAAGGCGAGAGTCGACCCGTCGTCGGACCATGACATCTGCTCGAGGAACGGGCTGCCGGCGACGGACTGGCCGAGATCCACGGTGTCGCCGACGACGAACGGCGAATCGGGATCATCGGCCACCAATGTGGCGCGCACCTCGTGGAGCCCGCTCTCCCCGAGGGCGCTGATGTACGCCAGCCACTGCCCGTCCGGAGAGAGCGCGGCGGCAACCACCGGCCCGCTCGGCGCCTCCGCATCGGTGACCGTGGCGCCGGTCGTGCCGTCCCGGATGGACATCTGGCGGTTCTCGACCGGGCCGCTGACGGCGATGTAGACGTCGGGTTCGGGCGAGGCCGGGATTGGCGTAGCCGTCGGTTCAGGCTCGCTGGACGGGGCCGCGGACTCGACCATCGACGCGGACGGAGCAGGAGCCGATGCGCTCGGGGCGGCGCTGAAGCTGGCGGTGCCCGTCGGCGTGGGCGAGGCGTCGCCGATGGGCCGATCGGTCGTTCCGTTCAGGAGCACGATCGCCAGCAGCGCCCCGGCCACGACGGCCAGGCCACCGCCCGCGGCCGCGAAGATCGTGGTCGGACGGCGCCACCACGGGATCCCGACGGTCGAGCCACCCTCGATGCCGGCACGCACCCGGGCGCCGAGGTCCGCGGGCGGAGCGACGTGCCGAAGCCCGGCGACGATGCGACGTTGGTCCGCGAAGGCAGCGAGGGTCGCGCGACAGTCGGCGCAGGTATCGAGATGCGCGTCGAGCCGCACGCGCTCGTCCGCGGTGAGGTCGCCGCGCAGCGAGGCGCTGATGAGCTCCTCGAACGGCTCGTGGCGGTCCATCGTCATCGTGCGAAGCCCTC
>JAICRD010000221.1 GCA_025937535.1 Chloroflexota bacterium
ATCCCACGGTGCGTACGCGCCGTTGCGTGCCGCGCGCACGTACGGCCGGTGCGGCTCGACGGCGGGGTAGCGGCTCTGGAGCTCGGTCCATGCGTCGGCGACGCTTGCGTCATCGGCGAGGTCGACCTCGAAGCGATCGGCCGAGAGCTCGCGCAGCGAGGCGAATGTGCGAAGCGTGACCCGCATCGGCTCAGACGGGGACGCCGGTCAGGTAGGTGATGCTGGCACCGGCGATCGAGCCGGCCATGACCAGCGCCAGGCCGATGTAGAGCAGCCCGGTCGATGCCTGCAGCGATGAGGCAGTGGAGGCGAGGATCGCCAGCACGGTCGCCGCGATCGGCAGGACGATCCCGACGCCGAGGCGAAGCCAGGTCAGGATGCCGATGCCCCCCTCGAGCGCATCGGTCCCGCCGGACCCAATGGCGATGACGAAGGCGACCGCCTGGAGCCCGAGTGCGACGATCAGCAGCCACATCATCCGTCGCAGCGGTGCGGGCGACAGCTTCGGCGTGACCAGGTACCAGTGGCCGAGGAGCATGGCGGCGTTGACCGCGCCAAGCGCCAGGGCGGCGAGGACGAGCTGGCCGGCGAACAGCGCCGGGCTGACGCTGCCTCCGGCGGCGGCAAGCACGACGAGCGCGCCGATGCCGACGAGACCCGTGCCGATGGCCAGGCCGCTGCGCGGCCATTTCGCGATGGAGGCGACGAGGTAGGCGGCGGACCCGGCAGCGAAGGCGAACGTCAGCGGCCGCCGCAGCGACTCGGTGGCCGATGCCTGCGAGGCCGGTGGAAGGGCCAGGTCGCTCACGACCAGGATGGCGGCGAAGGCGACCAGCAGCCAGGCCATGAACAGCCGATAACCACGCGTCGTGCCGCCCAGCCGCTCGGTGAGTCCGACGACGAGCAGCGTCCCGGCCGAGAGAGCGGCCCAGAAGATCCAGTTGACGAAGAGGATGGCCTCGATCTGCACGAGCGCGTCAGGCCGCTCCGCGCTCGCGGGCCAGGCTGCCGGTCAGGCCAATCTCGACCCACCCGTCCGTGATGCGCACCGGGAAGGTCTCGACCGGCTCGGTGGCCGGCGGCACGACCGCCGCGCCCGTACGCACGTCGAAACACCCGTTGTGCCAGGCGCAGATGAGCACGCCCTCGCGCGGATCGAAGCCAGCCTCGGACAGCGGGAAGTCGCGGTGCGAGCAGTTGTTCTGGACGGCGAAGAACTCGCCGGCATGGCGAACGAGCACGACCGGTGTGCCGTCGATCTCGACCGGGATGAGCTCGCCGTCGCGCAGCTCATCGGCGCGCAGGATCCGGGCGTACCGGGTCGCCGCCAGCGTCATCTCTCGCCGGGCGTGCGGGCGAACGCAAGCAGCCGTGGCTCGGTCATGTCCTCGATGCTCCAGCGCAGGCCCTCGCGGCCGAGGCCCGAGTCCTTGACGCCGCCGTACGGCATAGCGTCGGTGCGCCAGGTCGGGATGTCGTTGACGATGATGCCGCCCATCTCGAGCTCATCGTGGGCGAGCAGCGTGTGGTCGAGCGACGACGTGAAGATGCCGCACTGGAGGCCGAAGCGGCTGTCGTTGATGTCGCGCAGCGCATCGGCGAAGGACTCGACCGGGAAGAGGTTGACGACCGGTGCGAAGGCCTCTTCCGAGCAGATCATGGCGTCACGCGGGACGTCGGCGAGGACGGTCGGGCCGAACCATCGGCCGTCGGCGTCGCCGCGCACGAGCGCCCGGGCACCGGATGCGAGGGCATCGGCCACCCAGCCATCAGTGCGCTGGACGGCCTTCTCGTCGACCATCGGCCCGAGCTCGGTCTCCGGATCGAGTGGATCGCCCACCTTCACGCGCCGCGTGCGCTCGACGAAGCGGCGCTCGAACTCGTCGTAGATGTCGCGCACGACGTAGATGCGCTGGACGCTGATGCACACCTGGCCGGCGTACGCGAAGGAGCCGTACACCAGGCGCTCGACCGCCCAGTCCAGGTCCGCGGTCTCGTCGACGACGGCGCCGGCGTTGCCGCCCAGCTCGAGCACGACCTTCTTCTTGCCTGCCTCTGCCTTCATCTTCCAGCCGACACTCGGCGATCCGGTGAACGAGAGCAGCTTGAAGCGATCGTCGCCGACCATGGCGTCGCCGGTGGGCCGGTCCATGGGCAGCACGCTCACCGCGCCCCTCGGCAGGTCGGTCTCGGCCAGGTATCCCGCCACGCGCAGCATCGAGAGCGGGTCCTTCGACGGCGGCTTGAGGACGATGCTGCATCCCGCCGCGACGGCCGGCGCCACCTTGTGCGCGGCCAGGTTCAACGGGAAATTGAAGGGGCTGATGCCGGCGACCGGGCCGATGGGGTAGCGCCGCACGATCCCATGCCGCCCCTTGTTGGCCGGCGCCCAATCGAGCGGCAGCCACTCCCCGTTGATGCGCGTCGACTCCTCGGCCGCGATGCGGAAGGTGAGGGCGCCACGGGCCACCTCCCCGCGGGCATCCTTGATCGGCTTGCCGGACTCGCGTGAGAGGAGCACCGCCAGCTCGTCGGCATCGCGCTCGATGCAGCCGGCGACGTGCATGAGCGCAGCGTGGCGCTCGTAGGAGGGGAGCCGCTTCGTCTCCTCGAACGCCTCCACGGCCGCAACCGTGGCGCGCTCGAGCTCATCGGCTCCGGCCTGGAAGGTGGTGGCGACGACCTCTCCATCGGCTGGGTTGCGCACCTCGAGTGGGGTGCCGGCTTCGACGAATTCGCCCGCCAGGTAGATCGGGATGGAGGGCGCTCGGACCTCGGTCGTCATGAACGGCATTCTACGTCCGAATCTCGCCCGGCTCAGAAACGGGCGTTGGCAGTTTGCGTATAGTCCGGAGCGACTGGTTGCCCGTCGCCCAGGGAAGCTCATGATCGAGGCTGTGATGGCACGTCCACGCTCCGCGCTTGCGTTCAGCCCTGCCGTTGCGGCCATCCTCGTGCTCGGCGCTTGCAGTGCCGGTGGCGCGCCGACCGGATCTGCATCGGCCGCTGAAGTCCACGCCAGCCACCTGCCTTCGCCGCAGCCATCCGCGTCCGCGCCGACCGAAGACAGCCCGCCGGCCGATGCCACGCGGCTCGAGGACGGCGACACGATCGTCATGGCGCAGTTCGCGTTCTCCGAGACGGCAGTCATCGTTTCCGCGGGCGCGACGCTGACCTTCATGAACGAGGACAACGTCGGGCACACCGTGACGAACGGCGTCCAGGGCTTCCCCGTCGAGGATCCGGC
>JAICRD010000004.1 GCA_025937535.1 Chloroflexota bacterium
AACGTGCAGCGCGCCTGGGACGAGCTCGATGGGATCGACCATCCGCGAATCTGGACCGCGGAGCGCGATCGCCAGGTCTGGGACGCGCTCCAGGACTGACCGAGCTTTGAAGAGCACGCGCTATGACATCATCGTTATCGGCGCCGGCATCGTCGGTCTCGCGACGGCGATGCGGCTCCTGGAGCGGCATCCACGGCTCCGGCTGGCGGTCCTCGACAAGGAGGAGGGCATCGCCCGTCACCAGACGGGGCACAACAGTGGAGTCCTCCACCGCGGTGTCTATTACGCGCCGGGCTCGCTGAAGGCACGTCTCTGCGTTCGGGGCGCGGAGGAGCTGACCGACTTCTGCGCTCGGCGCGGGATCCGTGTCGACGCGGTCGGCAAGGTCATCGTCGCGCTCGACGACTCGGAGTTGCCGGCGCTGGCCGAGCTCCAGCGGCGTGGAGCCGCGAATGGCGTCCGGGACCTGAGGCTGATTGGGCCTGGGGAGCTCCGGGAGCTCGAGCCGCACGCGGCCGGGATCCGAGCGCTCCATTCGCCGCACACTGCCGTCGTCGATTTCGGCGCGGTCGCTCTGGCGATCGCCAGCGAGGTTACGAGCCGCGGCGGCGAGATCCGACTCGGCCATCGGGTGCGAGGCATCGAGGCCCGTGCGGACGCGGTCACCGTGGTCACCCCCGAGGTCGAGCTCTCGGCCACGCATGTCATCGCGTGCGCGGGACTCCAGTCGGACCTCGTTGCGGGCATGTCGGACCGCGAAGCGGCTCGCCGCCTGAAGATTGTCCCATTCCGTGGCGACTACTACGTTCTGCGCCCGGAACGGCGCTCGCTCGTTCGCGGACTCATCTATCCCGTCCCCGACCCCCGCTTCCCCTTCCTCGGGGTGCACTTCACCGTACGACATGACGGTGAGGTCTGGGCTGGTCCGAATGCCGTGCTCGCGTTCCGTCGGGAGGGGTACGGCCGCTTCGACATCGCCCCGCGCGAGCTGGTTGACGCACTGACCTACCGCGGCTTCTGGCGTGTTGCGACGCGCCACTGGCGGGTCGGTGCGGCCGAGATGTGGCGCGACTACTTCCGTCCCGCGTTCGTTCGTGCCCTTCGGCGCTACGTCCCCGAGGTGCGCAACGAGGATCTCGTGCCCGGCCCTTCCGGAGTTCGTGCTCAGGCGCTTGCGATTGATGGCACGCTCGTCGACGACTTCGTGGTTGAGCGATCGGGCCGCACGCTGCATGTTCGCAACGCTCCATCGCCGGCGGCCACCAGCTCGCTGGCCATCGCCTCGCTCATCGCCGATCGGGCAGAGCAGGAGCTGGGCGTCGGATCGTGATCGACATTGGCGTCGTCGGGGCCGGCGCCGTGGGCCTCACCCTTGCCGGCCGCCTCGCCCAGCACGGCGCGACGGTCGTGGTGTTCGAAGCCGAGCGGGCACGTCAGCGCGTCGGCTCCAAGGCGATCTGCATGCAGCGCGAGACGCTCGAGATCTGGCAGCGCCTCGGCATCGGCGATCGGGTGGCGCAGCGCGGAGTCCAGTGGCGCATCGGCCGCACCTACTACCGCGGGCGCCAACTGTTCGAGGTCCATCTGCCCGACACGGACGAGCACTTCCCGCCGTTCGTCAACATCAGCCAGTCCGAGGTCGAGGACCTTCTCGAGGGACGCCTGCGCGGGCTCGGCGTCCCCGTCCACCGCGGCCACCGCTTCACGTCGCTGACGCAGGACGTCGACGGCGTCACGGCAACCTTCGAGACCGATGACGGCGCGGTCCAGCATCGGTTCAGCTACCTGGTCGGTGCCGATGGCGCCCACTCGCCGGTCCGCCACGCCATCGGCATGAACTTCACTGGTTATACCTTCGACGACCGCTTTCTGATCGCCGATGTCCGCGCCGAGCTGCCGATGACGAACGAGCGGCACTTCCACTTCGACCCACCCTGGAACCCGGGGCGCCAGGTCCTCATCCACCCGCAGCCCGATGGCGTCTGGCGCATCGACTGGCAGGTCCCGCCCGAGACCGATGCCGACGCCGTGCGAGCCAGCGGTGACCTCGACCGCCGCATTCGCCAGGTGGTGGGGGAGTCGACGCCGTACGAGCTGGTCTGGATGACCGGCTACCGCTTCAGCCAGCGCGTCGCCGATGCGTTCCGCGACGGCCGCGTCTTCCTGGCCGGGGACGCCGCGCACGTGATGTCGCCGTTCGGGGCGCGCGGCCTCAACTCCGGCATCTCCGACGCCGAGAACCTTGCCTGGAAGCTGGCGGCGGCCAGCAACGGCGCCCCGGACAGCCTCCTCGACACCTACGAGGCCGAGCGGCGGCCGGCCGCACTGGCCAACCTCGCCGCCACCGAAGCGACCATGCGCTTCCTGGCGCCGCACGGGCCGTTCCGACGTGCGTGGCGCAACCTCGTGCTGCGCATGGCGCCGCATTCGGCCTGGTTTCGGCGGCGCGTGAACTCGGGCCGCCTCGCCGAGCCGGCCTCGTATGAAGGGGCCCCATCGGTCACTTCGGGACCGGACGACGGCACGCTGCCACGGCACGGGACCGTGGCACCCGACGCGCGCCTCCCCGACGGGACGCGGCTGCGCGAGCACCTCGGCCGCGGCTTCATCGTCCTGCTGCCGCGACCCGTGCCGGCGTCGGACCTGCGCGCCGAGCCGCTCGTCATCGGCCCGCGCACCGTCTACGGCTCAGAACGCGCCTGGATGATCCGGCCCGACGGTTATATCGCCGGCAGCGCCGAGCTGGATCGTCCGGCTGGCCTCGGCGATCAGTCGATGGTGTAGGTGATCACCGCCGTCGCTGAGCCGACCTCCGGCGCGGCGACGGCCTGGATCACCGCAGGCTCCCATCGGTACGTTCCCGCCGACACCACGCGCGCCGAGTAGCCGAGGCTGACGTCGGCGCGGTCGGTACCGATGCACCACGAGACGCGCTGTCCTTCGACCTCGTACGGCAGGACCAGCTCCGGATCCATGCCGGCCCACGTTGTCTGCGCGACTGGCGCGAGGCCGGATGGCAGCAGGTCGGTGACCTGATAGCAGGTGCTCGCGAGCGGACCATCGAAGTGAACCTTGAGCGTCACGTGGACGAGGTCGTCGGCCGGCGCATGATCGCTCGGCGAGACCGAGCGCTGGATCGTGACCGATTCGTCGGAGGCAAGCTCGTCGTAGCGTGCCTCACCGAGCCAGCTGCTTGCGACGAAGAGCTCGCCCTCCAGGGCCTGGAGCTCGAACGACTCGCGTTGGGCCGCCGTGAGCGACAGGCTCATGGCGCCACCGGCCTCGAGCGACTCCTCGTGGCGCTCACCGTCCACGGTCCACACGAAGCGCGCGGCCGCGCGCGGCAGCCATTCCATCGCTGAACGGACGTAGCCGATCTGCTCGAGCGCTGGAAGATAGAGCCGTGACGGGTTGTCGAGCAGGTAGCGCGAGATGTCGATCGCGATCGGATCCCGCAGTTCGGCCGCCAGCAGCAGCATCGATGCGGTCGCCTCCGCCCCCTCGGGCGTACCGACGCCGGCATCAAGGCGCACCCAGCCTCCGAGCCGTTGCCCGTGCTCGGTGAGGATCGCGCGCTCGATCGCTCGAGCGGCATCGTCGTCGCCCGCGGCGGTGAGGCCCAGCGCGAGCCAAAGCTGCTCGCGGACGGTCAGCTCGCCCGGATCGAAGGCACGCAGCTGAGAGAGGACGTCCCGGTCGATGCCCGCGAGCGCGGCCAGGGCGACGATCGACCGCTCACGCGACGCGTCCTCATCGAGCGCGGTGGTAACGGTGGCTGCGATGAAGTCCACCGGCAGGTGATCGGGGGCCACGAGGGCCGCCCGGGCCGTGAGGAACAGGTCGCCCGACGCATACGGCATCAGTGCGAGTCCTTCCGGCGGCTGAGCGCCGATCCCGGCCCAGCCGGACGCCGGCACGCTGGCCTCGGGCAGTCCGAACTCGCCGATCAGGAGCTGGCGCGCCAGCTCAGCTGCCAGGGTCGCGTCCAGGCGCGCCGACGTGCTCCACGCCAGCTGCTGGAGCACGGGAACGAGGGCGCCTCTGCCGCCGTCGCTGATCGCGTAGGTGGTCATCCCGTCGCCTCCGGGCGCGTCGAAGCCGTCACGCACGGTGGCGTACGCGGTCTGCAGGGTGCGGAGTCGCGTCGGGACCACCCGTACGGTCCGGACCACCGCATCGGTCAGATCGGCGGGGCCCTCGGCGCGGACGGTGAGCTCGTGGTCCCCCAGCGTCAGGGGGGGCAACCGAATGCGCGCCCCCTCGAACGCCTCGGCTTCGACCGTCTCGTCGAGCCCCAGCGACGGCGCTTCGACCGCGAACGTGACCGAATCCGCCGCGTCGAGCTCGTCACCGTACGTCGACAGGTGGATGATCGGTTCCTCTCCGGCCAGGTACTCCGGAGCCACGACCGCATCGACGAAGAAGGGCAGGCCGACCGGCACCTCGATCGAGGCGGTTCCGGAGTCGAGCGCGCCGCTGAAGGCGGCGGCCGATACGACCCAGCTGGTGAGATCGTCCGGAGCGTCGAACCTCACGGTGCCGCGTCCGTCAGCAGCGGTCTGCACCAGCTGGAAGGTCGCGTTGTCCTTGAAGTCGGTACGTGGCTCCTCGCCGCCGCCAGTGGCCGCACCGCAGCCGTCGCCGAAGTCGGGCGTCGGCACCAGGTGCGTCGCGTACGAGCCGATGAACGCGGAGCTGGCGGGCAACATCAGCGGGCTCGCGTCCATCGCCGTGGCTGCGCCGATCGCGTACAGCTTTGCGTCCACCGCCTGGAGGACCACGTCGGTCGCAATCGGCTGCCCATCGGCATCCGTGGTGCGTACGGCGATGCTGACCTCGTCGCCGGGGCCGTATCGATCGGCGTCGGCCTCGAGGCTGAGCTCGATGGTCTTGTCATCGGGATTGACGCGAACGACAACGTCGTTCATCTCGATGTAGCCGGCCGGCGTGAACCTGACAGCGCGGACGGTGACGCTCGGCAGATCGCCGTCGCCGAACAGGCGCTCGATTCCGGCGCCGGTGGTGATGATGACGTCGTCGATGCCCGCGCGGCCCACCGCGAACAGCGTTCGACCATCGGCGTCGGGCGCCCCGTCGCCGGAACGCACCATCACGTCGTAGGTCTCGTCCAGGTCCGCCGTGATCTGTCCCGCGGATGGGCCGCAGACGCCGCGATGCTCGAGGTAGGGGAAATCGGCCGCGCCGCCTGAGGGTGCGGGCACATTGGATGCCCACGTACTCAGCTCGACGCTGCGGCCGTCCTCGTCCGCCGCGCTGAGTGTGATCTCGGCGCCGGCGTCGGCATCATCGAACGGAATCTGAAGCTGGAAGGAGCCATCCGCTCCAGAGATCATCGGGAAGCTGCCGACCCGTTCGACCTGGCGTTGATAGTCGTAGGTCGGGACGGCGCGCTTCTCGATGAAGTCGTAGCTCGTTCCGTTCTGGACGGCCTTCCAGGTGATGCGGTCCACGGCAGCCGTGACTGCTCGACCCGCAAGTCCCTGGCCGCTGGGGTCTCTCACCCAGCCGTCGATCAACTGGGCTTCGGCGGCGGCAAGGTCCACGCGGCTGACTGATCCGGACACGGTCAGCGTGCCGCTCTCGAGCGTGGCATCGGCCTTCAGCCAGGCGGTCGAGGGAAAGACCGCGAAGCTCTCGTCGGCGTAGCTCTGGCCTTCCTCAGGCGAGACGGGGGCCACGTGCAGCATTCCGCTTTCGACCGAGGTCGAGGTCGTCTGAGCTTCGAAGGTCAGTGATGCCGTGCCGCCCCGGCCAAGCTTGATCCTCTGCTGCCCGGCCGGCTGGAGGGTCGACGCATCGAGCATCAGCTCGAGTCCGGGCACGGTCGTGCCATCGAAGAAGGTGGCGGCGACCGATGCGCTGACCGTTTCCCCCTGGATGTAGGCGTGGCGTGACGTGTCGAGGTCCACGCGGAACGATGGCTTCCGGATCTCGGTCACGCTGATCGACGACTGGGCGACGACTTCGTCACCGACGAACAGCGCCACGTTGTACTGGCCGGGCGGAAGATCGTCGACTGGCAGGTCGCCGAAGATCGTGCCGCGCGACGTGGGGGTGATCGTGCGACGCTCGATCGGTGGCGCATACGGACCCCAGCCCGCCAGCAGCCGGAGCTCGACGTTTTCCGGCACGCTGCGATCCGACCTCGCGCGGACGTATCCCCATGCATGGATCGTGTCGTCGCTGCGGTACTGGAGTCGATCGGTCGCCAGGAGCATCCACCACGCTTCCGACGGGGACTGCTGCCCGAAGAACCATGATGGATCGGCACCGATGACGGCGATCGCCTCAGATCCATCGGGGGCGCCGACCACGACGAATGCCGGATCAGGCGTGGAGAAGCCGTCGACGACCGTGGGCGCCGAGAGGAGGGACGCGGGCGTGGTGGTCGTCAGGAGGCCGGCCGCGTCGGTCTGGCCGAGGGGCGTGCCATCGGCGAGCGAGACACTGGCTCCCGCCACGGGTGCCTCGGTCCCGAGGTCGTTCACCCACGCGACGACCGAGGCATCCGACGCCAGCAGATACGCCGCGAGATCGGTGACCTGCAGGACCAGCTGAGCGTGACGCCCCGGTTGCTCGACGTCCAGCAGATAGAATCCGCGCTCCAGCGCGCCCGGCAGCTCCAGGCGCTGCTCCGTCCACCGCGTCCAGATGACGGCGTCATACGAGCCGACGAGCCGCAGGCCGTCCGTCGCGACACTGCCGCTCGAGGACCAGATCGCCCACGAGTTCGCGTCGCTCAGCGTGGCGGCCGCGTCCAATGCGGCGGCCGCAGAGCCGAGGGCGAATAGCCTCGCCGTTCGGGTGATGTTCTCCGCGGTTCCGAAACCGCCGTGGACGGCGACCGGGATGACGGCACTCTCGCCTGGTCGGACCTCGTACAGCGGGCGGTCCATCGCGACCCGCGGCTCGTCGGCCGACGCTGCCGACGGCGCGGTCTCGAAGGCGAATGTCTGATCGTCCGCGAGACCCTCACCGACGCCATCGACGTGCACGCCCGATTCGAGCGTGACGGTATAGAGCGTGGCTGGCGCGAGCGGCTCGGTCGGGATGAAGGCCCAGGTTCGGCCATGCTGCTCGAATGCGCCCTCGACCGCGGGCTGCATCGAAAAGCTCTCCGCGAACCCGACCACGCCATCCTGGTCGAACTCGATCTCGATCCCCGTGTCGACCGGCACCTGGGTCGAAGCGTCGTCCGGCAGCCGTCGCACGACGTGCAGCGGGCCGCCGGTCCGGAAGGTCCACTCGTCGAGCAGCGCACCGGTCGGATCCGTGAGCTGGAAGCGATACACCGCGTTCTCCAGCAGTGGCGTACGGGGTGCGACGGTGACTTCGGCGACGTTGTCACCCGCGGTGATGGTCAGGTCCGCCGCCGGCTCGACGGTCAGCCGCTCGGCGAGCTCCGCGGCGGGCATCGACGTCAGGCTCTGCAGCGTGAAGCTCGTTGTCGTCCCCACGCGAGAGCCCTCGACCGCTGAGGCGAGGAGGTTCGCGACCGGTTCGTAGGGCGGGAGGGTGATTGGGGCCCAGTCAGCGTCAGGCGCCGACGGTCGAGGCTCGGCCGAGACGCTCGATGAGGCCGTGGATGCGTCGGGCTCGATGGCGGTCTGCCGTCCGCCCGTGACGACAACGGCCACGACGACGAGCGCGGCGACGCCCGCTCCAGCCGCTGCGCCGATGGTCGCGCGCGGATGCCGCTGCATCCAGGCGCGGGTGCGCCGCAACCGATCGCGCATCTGAAGGTTGTCGATGAAGCGACGCTGCTCGGGCATCTCCCCGCCTCTTTCCTCGGATCGCCCGTCGAGGGCGTGTGTGGCGACCCTACGCCCGTCGCCTGCGGCGAGACTGCGGTACCTCCGGCAGTGATCGACCTGCCGTCGCTGACAACATGTGGATAAGTCCGTCGAAGTGTCGCGAAGTCGTGGATAAGTGGTCTTGCGCGCGGCTGCGCGCGGCTCGCATGATTGAGGCGTCCCGAAGGGGCAGCTGGCCGATCCGAGATCACCTCAACGGTCGCCGCGGTTCCTTCGGGACACTTGCTATGCGCCGCTAGAACGCCCACTGGCCGCCGGCGAAGCGCCAGGCGAAGACGCCCATGGCCGCGACCGAGCACACGGCCGCCACCCACCCGACCGTGCGCCAGCGCTGCGCGATCAGCGCCAGCCACACGACGATCCCGAACAGCACCAGCGAGTAGCGCGGCACGCTCATCACGAAGCCGGTGCTGACGATCAGCAGCCAATTGCCGGCCATCCACACGGCCCATGTCGGCCGCAGCCAGATGGCCGTCGCGATGGTCGCCACCAGGCCGAGGGCCGTGAAGATCAGCTCCGCCCAGCCGAGCATGAGCGCGGTGTCGAGATCGTCGTCCCGAATCCAGCGCACGAATCCCGCGATGCCCTCCCACGGCGGGCTGAGCTGCTTGAACCAGTGGGAATGCTGGATCTCGCTGAACGCGAATGGATCGCCGTAGACGCTCCAGTTGAGCGCCAGGTACACCCCGAAGCCGATGGCGACACCGCCGATTGCCAGCCAGCCGACCTCCAGCCGCCGATGCCGACGCCACTGCAGCCAGGCCTCCACAAGCAACGCCGGAATGAGCACCAATCCATTGACGCGGGTCAGCGCGGCGAGGCCACCGAGAAGGCCGGCGCCCCACCATCGGTCCGTCCGCGCCAGCCAGAGCGAGCCGAAGGCGAGGGCCAGGAACAGGCTCTCGGTGTAGCCGATGTGCAGGAAGTAGGCGGTGGGGAACGCGAGAAGGAAGAGCGCTGACGACCGCCCGATCCGCGCTCCGAGGTCGGCCGCGACGAGCCGATAGAGGAGCGGCGCCACGAACAGCGACGCCGTCGTGGCGACGACGAATGCCGCGACCACCGGTGCTCCGACGATCGCGTTGACCGCCGCGACGAGCCAGGGGAAGAGGGGAAAGAAGACGATGTACAGGTCGAGGTCGCCGGGAAAGACCTGCTCGTAGCCCGGCGCGACCAGGTTGCCCGGGTCGTGTGCCATGTAGCCGAACACGGCGATGTCGGTGTAATGGGGAGCGTCCCACCGGTCCCACGGCTCGAGCAGCCCCGGCGCATGGCCGGTTGCGATCCAGGCCGCGAGGACCCCGACGACCAGCACCGCGACCTTCGCGAAGAGCGTCCAGCTCAGCAGGAGCGCATCGGTCCGGGAGAGCAGACGGCCTGGCACGCGGCCGACTATACGGACTTCGGGCCGATGGACCGTGCGGGAGACGCCTGCTAGGATTGCCACCTTCGGTCGGGGCGTGGCGCAGCTTGGTAGCGCGTGTCGTTCGGGACGACAAGGTCGGAGGTTCAAATCCTCTCGCCCCGACCACTTGACACTCTGCCGCCGGCCGAGCCCGCCGACGGAACGCCGGCTCCATCACACATCCGGGAGACCCGCTTGGAGCACGGCGGCGAGCTGATCACCACCATCGCCCTCGGACTTTCGGCCGCGTTTCTGGCTGGACTGGTCGCCCGCCGGCTCCGCCTGCCATCGATCGTCGGTTACCTCGTCGCCGGCGTTGCGATCGGCCCATTCACGCCCGGCGTCTTCGCCGACCAGGGCATCGCGATGGAGCTCGCCGAGATCGGCGTCATCCTCCTGATGTTCGGCGTCGGCATCCATTTCAGCTTCCGCGACCTGCTCGCCGTGCGGGGCATCGCCATCCCGGGCGCCATCGTGCAGAGCACCGTCGCGACGATCCTCGGCGTCGGGCTGGCGGCGATGCTCGGCTGGGGCATCGCGGCGGGCATCGTGCTCGGGCTGTCGCTTTCGGTGGCGAGCACGGTCGTGCTGCTCCGTGCGCTGATCCAGCGCAACGCGCTCGATACCGTCCACGGCCGGGCTGCGGTCGGGTGGCTCATCGTCGAGGACGTCTTCACGGTCCTCGTCCTCGTGCTCCTGCCCGCCTTCGCAGCGGTCGCCGCCGGTGGCGCCAGCGGCCAGAACGTGGCGTTGACGCTTGGAGAAGCAATGCTCAAGGCTGGCGCCCTGGCCGTCCTGATGGTCGTCGTCGGCAAGCGCGTCGTTCCGTGGCTGCTGGTCCAGGTGGCGCGCGAGGGCTCGCAGGAGATGTTCACGCTCGGCGTGCTCGCGGTCGCGCTCGGGATCGCCTTCGCGTCGAGCGCGGTCTTCGGCGTGTCCCTGGCGCTCGGGGCGTTCCTTGCCGGCGCCGTCGTCGGCGAGACCGATCTGTCGCACAAGGCCGCCGCCGATGCCCTCCCGCTGCGTGATGCCTTCGCCGTCCTCTTCTTCGTGTCGGTCGGGATGCTGCTGGATCCGGCGTACCTGCTGCAGAACCCGCTCGCGATCCTCGCCGTCCTGGCGCTGGTCGTGGTGGGCAAGTCGCTCGCGGCGATCGGCATCGTGGCGCTGCTCGGTTATCCGCTGCGGACCGGCCTGACCGTGGGCGCCGGCCTGGCGCAGATCGGCGAGTTCAGCTTCATCCTCGCCACGGCCGGCGTTGGACTGGGCGTGCTGCCGATCGAGGCGTACCAGCTCGTCGTGGCCGGCGCGCTCATCTCGATCACCCTGAACCCCTTCGTGTTCGCGATGGTCGACCCCGTCGACGCCTGGCTGAAAGCGCGACCCGGCATCAGGCATCGGCTCGAGCGCGCAGGCGGCCCGCTCGCCCGGCCGGCGCCGGCCCATCAGCCCATGCGCGGCCACGCCGTCATCTGCGGCTGGGGTCGCGTAGGTCGGACCGTGGCGCGGGCGCTCGAAGCGCGCGGGTTCGCCTACGTCGTGATCGAGGAGCACCGCCGCACGGTGGAGTCGCTTCGCGAGCAGGGCGTCCAGGCGCTCTACGGCGACATCGCCGATGCCGAGCTCCTCCGTCACGCGGGCATCGAGCGGGCCAGGGTGCTCGTCTTCGCGGCCTACGATCCACCGGCTGCCGAATTCGCGGTCGAGCACTCGCGATCGGTCAACCCGCGCATCGAGATCGTGGCGCGCGTCGAGACGCCCGAGGAGGCAAGGCGGCTGCTCGATCGCGGCGCAACCCAGACGGTCGAGGGCGAGCGGGAGCTCGCCGTCCAGATGGCGCGCTACACGCTGCGTCGCTTCGGCGTCACCAGCCGCGAGGTGGAGGCCATCGCCCAGGGCCTGCGGCGCCGTCCCGAGCCGGCCCCCGCCGTCTGATCGGATTCAGATGCGCAGCGGCGGGAATTCGTCGAGCAGTTCGGCGGACACCAGCTGGTAGATGTCGTGCTCGTCCGGGATGCCTCTGAGCCGATACGAGCCCAGGTGGCGCAGCGCGTACGCCTCCTCGCCGATGGCAGCCCGCACGCCGCGCGAGAGCAGGACCTGGCCGCCGTGGCCGCATGAGCACAGGCGAGCCGCCGCATTGACGCTGATCCCCTGGTAGCCACCGCTGACCGGCGTCGGGCGACCGGTGTGCAACCCGATCCGGACCCGCACGTCGCGGCCATCGGGCCAGGCGTGTCGGCTCATGGCGCGCTGGATGGCGACGGCGGACGCGACCGCAGCCGATGCCTGCTCGAACACCGCGAAGAACTCGTCGGCGCGCGCGTCGACCTCGAAGCCACCGGTCTCGCGCACCGCCGCGCGCTCGATGCGGCGCACCGCGCTGAGGAGCGGCCCGTAGCGGTCATCCAGCTCGGCGATGTGCCGGCTCGAGCCCTCGACGTCGGCGAACATGAGCGTCAACTGGCCGGTCGGCAGCTTCGGTCGCAACTGGCCCTCGATGAACCCGACCGGGACGATGCCGTACCGCTTCGCTGCGCGCAGCAACCGACCGCGGGCACGATCGCGGGCGCCCTCGTCATCGAACATGACGCGGTTGAAGCGGGCGAGGGCGTTGCGAACGTGCGCCTCGTCGTGGATCGGCAGCCGGCGCCGGCCGGCCGAATCGATGTACGCGAACGCGCTATCGGGCAGCTTCGCGCGCTCCTTCGCTCCAAGCTCGGCCATCGGCCAATGATCGCAGAGGGTCGGTGGAACGCGCCATCGGACTGGCGCGGTTCGTTCCCGGGCCGGCGTGCACCGGTACCATTCAGGGCGTGGTTCAGCTCGCAGTTCACCAATGGCCTGCCGAGGCCGATGGCGGCGCCGCCGCGCCGGTAGCCGTCCTGGTCCATGGCATTGGCGGCTGGTGGCAGACGTGGTGGCGCGTCGCTCCGGCGCTCGCCAACCGTGGCTGGCGCGTCGTCGCGGTTGACCTGCGCGGCCACGGAGCGAGCCCGCGAATCGAGGGCACCGTCACGCGCGAGGAGCTCGCCTTCGACCTCGTCGAGACCATCGAGGCGCTCGAGGCGGGTCCGATCGACGTCGCCATCGGCCACTCGCTCGGGGCCGCCGCCGTCCAAGAGCTGGCGCACGGCTGGCCGGAGCTGGTCGGCCGCGTCGTGCTCGAGGATCCGCCCGGACAGGATCGCACCGACGACGTCGCGTACCAGGGGCGCCTGGCGGCCGAGGTGCGTGCGGCGACCGAGACGCCCGAGGCGGAGGTCGAACGCGGCCTGCGCGACAACCCGTCCTGGCTGCCGGAGGATGCTCAGCAGAACGTCGAGGGCCAGCGGCTGTGCGACATCGACGGCATTTTGGCCTCGTTGCGTGCGGGGATGGGCTCGCGCGTGCCGGAGCTGGCGCCGATCCTGACGGTACCGGCGCTGTACCTGCTTGCCACCGAGGATCGCTCGGCCATCGGTGGAGAGGCGCGCCGAACGCTGATCGCCGGCATTCCGGCCGGCTCGACCGTGGTGGAGGTTGACAGCGGACACACGATCCACCGCGACCGGTTCGACGAGTACCTGCGCATCGTCACCGAGTGGCTCCTCGAGACGCGGCGCCCATGACCGCGCGACTGACGATTCGCGACGTGCCGGGCATTCGGGTCGGCCACTGGACCGATGTGCGAGCCGCGACCGGCTGCACCGTGGTGCTGGCTGGGGATGGCGGCGGGGTCGCCGGGGTCGACGTGCGTGGCTCGGCCCCGGGCACGCGCGAAACGGACCTCCTGCGTCCGACTGCCCTGGTCGAGCGCATCAACGCCATCTGCCTGGCCGGTGGATCAGCGTTTGGGCTGGCGGCAGCGGACGGCGTGCTGCGCCGGCTGGCGGAGCGTGGCATCGGCTTCGCGACCGGGGTCCGCCCGGTGCCGATCGTGCCGGCCGCGATCCTGTTCGACCTCGGCGCCGGCGACGCGGCCGCGTTTCCCGACGCCGATGCCGGCTACGCGGCCACCCTGGCCGCCGAGGCGAACGACGGAACGCTCGAGGGCCGCGTCGGGGCCGGTACGGGGGCGACGGTCGCGAAGCTGGGCGGCGCCGATAGCGGCCGGCCCGGCGGCATCGGCAGTGCTGCGCAGCGCCTGCCGGACGGTTCGACGCTCGGCGCGATCGTCGCGCTCAACGCGCTCGGCGATGTCCACGCGCGCGACGGCCGCGCGCTGGCGTCGTCCTCCGGGATGGCCTCACCGCCGCCGGTCGGCAATACGACGCTGGTCGTCATCGCCACCGACGCGCCGCTCGACCGGGCGCAATGCCACAAGCTCTCGGAGATCGGCCACGACGCCCTCGCTCGACAGGTGCGCCCGACGCACACGATGTTCGACGGTGACGTCGTCTTCACGCTCAGCACCGCCGACGGTGCCCGGATGCCGACCGAAGCGTTCTTCGGCCTGGGGCTCGTCGTCCTCGACGTGGTGGGCGAGGCGATCGAGCGCGCGGTGGACGGCTAGGCCTTCGCCGAACCGTCCCCGGCTCGAAGCTCTGCCTCGAAGGCGTCGAGCTCCTCGCGCGAGATCTTGTAGACGTGCTCCTCGCCCGGGTACGCGCCCGAGCGCACGTCTGCGGCAAACGCCTGCAGGCCACGCCGGATCTCGGAGCCGATATCGGCATAGCGCTTCACGAAGCGCGGTGCCGGCCCCTCGTTGATGCCGAGCAGGTCGTGCCACACCAGGACCTGGCCGTCACATCCAGGTCCGGCGCCGATGCCGATCGTCGGAATGGTGAGCGCCTCGGTCACGGCCGTGCCGATCCGGGCCGGGACGGACTCGAGCACGAGCGAGAAGCAGCCGGCGGCCTCTAGCTCACGCGAATCGGCCAGGAGCTGGCTGGCTGATCGGGCGGTGCGGCCCTGCGCCTTCATGCCCCCCAGCTTCGTCGCGGATTGCGGCGTCAGGCCGAGGTGGCCCATGACCGGGATGCCGGCACCGACGATCGCTCGCGCGCGCGACGCCATCGGTCCGGCGCCTTCCAGCTTCACCGAGTCGGCACCCGCCTTGATGAGCCGGACGGCGTTGGCGACCGCGTCCGCGTCGGAGGCCTGGAACGAGCCGAACGGCATGTCGCCCACGATCAATGCCCGCGGCCGAGCGCGGGCCACGGCCGAGGTCAGCATGACCGCCTCGTCCATCGTCTCGGGCACGGTCGACTCGTAGCCGAGCACGTTGTTGCCAGCCGAGTCGCCAACCAGGATGAGGTCGACGCCCGCTTCGGATGCGAGCCGCGCCGATGGATGGTCGTAGGCCGTGACCATCACGATCTTCGGCCCCGCGCCCTTCATCGCGGCGATCTCGGGAAGGGTCAGCGGTTCTCGTGCGCGCAGCTGGGTCATGGACGAAGCGTCCTCTGCGGTCATGGCTTTGTCAACGCCGCGGCGTAGAGGTCCCGCACGTACCAGATCTCCGCAGCGTGCTCCAGCAGTTCCTTGTGCACCCACCACACGGTGTCCATCAGCGGCAGCTCCGGATCGAGACCACGCGGGTATGCGCTGCGACCCACGGTGTCGAGATCGGCGTCGTTCATCTGGTCCAGGCCGGCCCGCCAGGCGGAGAGCCCGCTCTCGAGCAGGTCGACGGCTTCGGCGGCGGTGACCGGCCACGGGACGTCGTCGTCGTCCAGTGTGTGTGAGCCGACGAGCCAGTCCGCGCGCACGAGGGTGCAGGAACCGAGATGGCCGATGGACCACGCCAGCGTGCGCGGCGGCTGGACGCGTGCGTCGGGCGGCAGTCCACGGGCATCCGTACCGGTCGTCCCGTCGGGCCGTCGACGCACGGTCAGAACGCTTGGAGCGGGCTCCCACATGAGCTCGTCATCGGTCAATCCCTCCAGCCTCGCGAGCAGCTGCTCGTTCATGTAGTCCCAGGAAGCGAGGAATGGTGCGAGGCGCGGTGGTGCCTGTGGATAGTCGCTGATCATGCCCGCCATGCTGCCATCCTTTCGTGGCATCGGCTGTCAGGAATGCAAGAGGCAAGGCGCTCAGCCAAGGACGGCGTTGTCGATGAGCCGCGTGGAGCCCACGCGGATGGCGGCCACGAGCGTCGGCGCGCCGAACTCGGCCATCGCGACGTAGTCCACCTCCACGCCCGGCTCGCCGTCGAGCACGGCGCGAGCGGCCTGGACCGCGTCACCTCCGGCCAGATGCGCCGTACGTCCCGCCTCCATCGCTCGCGGCAAGACGAGCGCCCTCGCGCGCTCGTCCGGGGAGAGAAGGACGTTCCGCGAGGAGAGGGCCAGCCCATCGGCGTCGCGCACGGTTGCGATCACGTCGATCTCCAGCGGCAGGTTGAGGCCGGCGACGACATGTCGGATCACGGCGACCTGCTGCGCGTCCTTCTGCCCGAACCACGCGATGTTCGGCTGGGCGATCGAGAACAGCTTGGTGCACACCGTGGCAACCCCGCGGAAGTGGCCCGGTCGGGCGGCCCCCTCCAGCACCGTGCCGAGCTCGCCCGGGTCGACCCACGTGTCGAAGCCGGGCGGGTACAGCTCGTCCACGCTTGGCGCGAAGAGGACATCGGCTCCCTCGGCCTCGGCGGCCCGCACATCGGACGGCTCATCTCGCGGATAGCGTCGCAGGTCGTCGGTCGCGTCGAATTGCGAGGGGTTGACGAACAGGCTGACGACCACGACTTCGCACGCTTCCCGCGCAGCGCGGATGAGCGCCAGGTGCCCGTCATGGAAGGCGCCCATGGTGGGCACCAGACCGATACGCTCACCGCGCTGCCGCGGCTCGCGAAGCGCAGCGCGCACCTGGTCGACGGTGCGAAGGAGCTTCACGGCCGCGTCGCTTCCGCCAGTGCGCGGTAGAGCGGAACGAGATCCGGGTCGCGCTGCTCGAGCGCCGCGAGGTGCGCATCGACCGTCGTCCAATCGCCCCGTGCGATAGGTCCCGTCAGATCGAAGCCGTTCTCGATGGTCCTGGTCATGAGCGGCACGATGGCCGCTTCCGGTGCGCCGACCTCGGCCAACAGGCGAGCGGCGACGTCGTGGAGGGTGACGAGGAAGTTGCCGCCGATGACGGCGGCGGCGTGGTACAGGGTGCGGTCTGCATCGGCGACTTCGAACGGCCGAAGGCCGAGTGTTTCGGCGAGCCATCGCGCGCGTGCCATGGCGTCGTCAGTCTCCGCGCTTATGGCGCCCCAAGCGCCGTCGAGCTGCTCAGGCCCGCGTTCGCGGGTCAGCGTCTGGAGCGGGTGGACGCTGAAGCGCCGCTCGTGCGGGCCGAGCGCGGCCAGCCGCGTGGCCCCGCTCACGTGCGCAATCCACGGCCCGACGACGAGGTTCGCCGCCACCTCCGCAATCGCCGAGTCCGGCACGCAGAGGACGATGAGCTCCGCATCGGCCGCCGGTGAGCGGCCGTCCGTGACGCGGAGGCCGCGCTCGCGGAGGCGGGCGGCGATGGCCGAACCGGCCCTGCCGGTGCCGATCACGTGGACGGACGCGAACACGACCCGAGTCTAGCCCGCGCGCGACGCGGGCCGGCTAGCCAAGCGTGGTGCGCAGGGCGGCGTTGGCGGCGTGCATGCCGCACAGGCCGTGGACGCCGCCGCCCGGCGGCGTCGAGGACGAGCAGATGAAGATCCGGCGATCGGGGGTGGAGTAGGGATTCCAGCGCACGGCGGGGCGCGTGAAGAACTGGGCCCAGTGCTGGAGCCCGCCGTTGATGTCGCCGCCGACGTAGTTGGGGTTGTATGCCTCGAGCTCGTCCGGCCGGAGCGTGTGCTGCGCCACGATCCGGTCTCGGAAGCCCGGTGCGAACCGTTCGATCTGACGCAGGATCGGCTCCGTGGCGTCGCCCGGCCAGCCGTTCGGGACGTGGCAGTACGCCCACACCACGTGCCGGGCGTCGGGCGCACGCGAGGGGTCGAATCGAGTCGGCTCGGAAACGAGCACGAACGGGCGCTCGTGGACGCGACCCCGGTGGACCTCCCGCTCGGAGGCCGCCACCTCCTCGAGGCTGCCGCCCAGGTGCACCGTGCCGGCCTGCGACAGGACCGGGTTGCGCCACGGGATCGGCCCATCCAGCACGAGGTCGAGCTTGAAGGCGGCCGGGCCGTACCGATATCGGCGCAGCTGTGCGGCATAGAGCCCACCGAGTCGCTCGCCGGCCACGCCGAGCACCTGGCGGGGTGTGAGGTCGAGCAGCGCCGCCCGATGCGACGGCAGCTCACGCAGGTCGCGCACCTCGACACCGGTCTCCACCTTCCCACCCGCCTCGCGCAGGACCGATGCGAGCGCGTCGATGATCCGCTGCGCGCCGCCGCGCGGGAGTGGCCATCCGACGGCGTGGGCGCTCACCAGCAGCGCCAGGCCGAGGCCGCCGGTGAGCGGCGACGAGAGCCGCTGGAACGAGTGGGCGCCGCAGCCGGCCAGCAGCGCCCGCGCCACCGGCGACCGGAAGCGGCGCGCGACGGCGGCCATGGGCAGCATCGCCGGAAGCCCGAACCGCCCAAGCGCGACGGGGTGGCGCACGGCGCCCACCGGTAGCGGTCCAAGGAGCTCGCGCACGATGAGCTCCCAGTCCCCGACCAGCGGCTCCATCCAGCGCCGGTAGCGACGCGCATCGCCATCATCCTCGAAGCAGGCGGTCGTGGCCCCGATGTCACGGCTCACGAGCGCCGCGCGGCTGTCGTCCAGTGGGTGGGCGATCTGGATCGGTGGCTCGATCCAGTCGAGGCCGTGCCGCTCCAGCTCCAGCTCCCGGAAGAGCGGGGAGGAGCGGCCGAGCGGGTGGATGGCGCTGCAGACGTCGTGCACGACGTCGGGGAGGGTCAGCTCCGCGGAGCGGCAGCCGCCGCCGAGGTCGTCGCGCGCCTCGAACAGGCGCACGCTCCGGCCGGCCCGGGACAGGACGATGGCGGCGGCCAGCCCGTTCGGCCCACCGCCCACCACCACCGCATCGGTCATGCGTCGCGCCGCTCCCACTCCGATTGCCGCGGGCTGTCCATCGCCACGCCGGCGGGTCCGGCGCCCACGACGGCAAGGTCTAAGGCCTCGCCCGTCATCGCCACATGGTAGATGCGCGGTCAGCGGGATCGCCGCAGCCAGCGCAATGGGGTCGTCGCGGCGTGCAGTGCCGAACGGAAGGCGACGCTGTGGCGGACGTTCCCCGCGTAGCGCCACTGCCGGCGACGGTCGACGCACAGGACGGTCGTCTCGCACCTGGCGTCGACGCCATGGTGGCGGGCCACCGCCTCCAGGGTCTGCTCCCAGAACCGGTTGTTCGCGCGGTGGCCGATGCGGAGCGCGTAGCCCAGCTCGAAGAGCGGATCGCTGGTGCGCTCGAGCGCCTGCGACTGCGCCACCACCACGCCGTCGTGGTCGCGGAAGGCGGAGAAGGTTATCCAGCCGGCCAGCATGTGGCCCTCGGGGGTCATGAGGGTGAACGACTCGTCATCGGCATAGGTCACCATCACGCCGGTGTGGAGGCGGACGGGGCCGGCGGTCTTGACCGAGAGGAGGCCGACCTCGCCGGGGCGGATGCCCGCCAGCGGAGCGTAGAAGGTGTTCCCGCTGGGCCAGAATTCCGGAAAGTGCTGCTTCCACGCCGCGATGACGCTCTGCGGCGTGACCTCGGGACCCGCACCGGCCAGGCGCACGCGGAACGTCTTCTGCCACATCTGCCCGAATCCCTGCAGCGGGCCGGCGAGGCGGCGCCCCTCGACCGTGGCGGGGAGCGACCCGGCGGCGGCGGCGTCGACGCGCAGGCGAGCGATCGGCCGTGCCCATGCGTCGGCGTCGCTGCGCGGCGCGGCGGGCGGGACGGTGCTCGGTGGTGGGGTGGCGTTCGGCTCGAGGCTCATCGGTCCAGGCTCCAGGGCGGCTGTTGATGGACCGATCCTCGCGCGCGAGCGTCCGGCAATCGTTACGGGGCGCGCTCGCGCAGCCAGACCGATGCGCTGACCGGCTGGAGCGCCTCCACCGCGACTCGCTGCAGCTCGGCGGTGAGCGCGGCGAGGTCGACTTCGTTGCGCAGGTCGGCGGCGAAGTGCGCGAGGGTGCGCTGCGCGTCGTAACGGGAGCGGTAGAAGCGGCGGTCGACGGCGGCCTGCACCCGCCGACGCGCGGGCCCGAACAGTGCCGCCACGGTTAGGGTCGAGAGGGCGACGGCCAGGCCATTGTTGGCGGTGACCGGTGCCAGGATCGCCTGCAGGCCGAGGATGAGCGCGACGTACACGGCCAGCAGCACCACCGACAGCGCGCCGTAGACCAGCGTGCGGCGGATGACCAGGTCGACCTCGTACAGCCGGTAGCGCAGCATTGCAACGCCGATGGCCAGCGGAACGGCGGCGACGGTCGCGAAGACGGCGTAGGTCGCGACCTCGCCGGCGGTGCCCGGCAAGTCGAGCGCGAGCACCAGCCAGGAGATGCCGTTGAGCGCCGCGGCGAAGGTCACGAGCTTGAGCTGCTGCCGCTCGACGCCGCTCGATCGCCGGAGGCGAAGGACGAGGCCGGCGGCGGCCGAGATGGCGCCGCCCAGGATGAGCAGCCAGCCGACCCCGCCGCTCTCGACGATCGTCCCGACGATCCACTCCTGGCCCATCGGGTTCGGCGTGCCGGAAAAGTCCGCGAACTCCGGCGTCAGCGCGGCGCCGATCGTGACGAGCATGACGCCGGTCGCGACGAGCCAGGCCACCACGGTCCAGCGTCGCGATGCGAGGCGGCCGTTCGGGAAGAGGAGCAGGACGGCGAGGATCGGTGCGAAGGTGGTCGGGAAGCCCCACGACGTGAGCCACATCGCCCAGGGCTGGCCCGGCACCGGCGCCGCCAGCCGCGCGTAGCTGTCGGCCGCGGCGACCACGGATCCCAGGATGCCGGTCAGCATGCACAGCCTGCCGATCCGATTGGCCGGCTGTCGGCCGACGATGAGCGCGCCGACGGCCGCGAACGCGAGGTAGGCGAGCGGGTAGAGGGCGATCTCCGGGGTGAACGGCTCGTCGACGCCGACGACCCACAGCACGACGGCAATGCCCATCGCCCCGAGCGAGATGGCGAGCCCCGCCCGAGCCGCCGCGGATCGAATCATCGGTCTGGGGCGCGCAGCCAGACCGACGCGGATCGCGGCTGGAGCGCCGTGGCGCTCGCCTCGCGCAGCGAATCGATCAGGTGCTCGGGATCAACCTGGTCGCGAAGCCGGACGGCGAACGCCTCGAGGGTGCGTTGCGCGTCGTAGCGAGAGCGATAGAACCGTCGATCCACGGCCCGCTGGACCCGCCTTCGGGCCGGTCCGAAGAGGGCGGCGACCACCAGGGTCGAGAGGGCGACGGCGACGGTGTCGGTTCCCAGCAGCGGCCTGGCCATCGCCTGCAGGCCGAGGACGAGGACGATGTACACCGCTCCCAGCAGCACGGTGAGCGTGCCGTAGACGAGGGTGCGATTGATGACGACGTCGATGTCGAACAGCCGATGGCGCAGGATCGCGATCCCCGCGCCCACCGGGATGGCGGCGAACCCGACGAGTGCCACCGACCACGCCATCTGCGTCTGCAGCACCGATGCGCCGGTGAGCCCGGCCAGGAACAGCGCGGCCGGATAGAGGAACCACTTCAGCTGCTGCCGCTCGGTGGCATCGGCCCGCCGAAAGCGGACGACCAGCGAGGCGATCGAGACGATCCCGAGCGCGACGATCGCGAACATGCCGACCTCGGCGACCATCTGCATCGCCACGCCGAGCGAGCCGTCGAAGGCGAACGGGCGCTCGATCGCGGAGCCCTCGTAGTCGGCCAGCGGCCCGGGTCGGAACGCCTCCGCCACGGCGGCGGCGCCGATGACGAGCGCGCAGAGCCATGCCAGCGGTCGCCACCCGGGGCCGGGCAACCGGCCGCTCGGGAAGAGAAGCACGCCGAACGTCAACGCCAGGCCCATGGTCAGCATCCACGACCACGTTCCAACCCAGGCCACCAGCTCGACCGCGGGCAGATCGGCCCCGACGTACAGGTGGCGATCCGCGTACTCGCCGGCGGCGACCGAGGCGCTGACGCCGAGCCCAGTGACCAGGAAGAGCCATCCGATGGGGTTCGCGGGCCGCTTCCAGGCGACGACCAGGCCGACCGACGGGAAGGCGATGAAGGTGAGCCCGAACGTGAGGAAGTCGACGAACGACGGCCGGTTGGGGATCAGCTCCGTCCCGGGCGCGACGAGCGACATGAAGCTGTAGGCGGTCAGCGCCACGCCGGCCAGGAAGAGGCCGAGCGCCAGCGCCGCGCGAAGGAAACGCACCTTCACCTGAAATCGGCGTCAGGCGGCGGCGAGCGCGTCGGCTTCGGAGCCGACGATCCCGATCGCCTCGTCGAGGCGCGTCAGGCTGAAGATCTGGCGGTAGTGCTCGTCCAGCCCGTAGGCCACGATGCGCTGTCCCTGGCGCTGGGCGCGGATGAGCATGGTGACGAGTAGCCCGATCCCGGTGCTGTTCATGTACTCGAGGCCGGAGAAGTTCAGCACGATCAGCCGCGTGGCCGGAGCCGATGCCGCATCGTGCGCCTCCGCGAGCGTCTGCTCGCTGTCGCCGGTCAGCTCGCCGGTGATGTCGATTACGCTCGCGCGCTCGTCGACCTGCCGGACGTCCATCGTGTCGTTCCTCCTCATCGAGCGGCCTCGGCGACGGCCGAGGCCTCGTCGGCATGAATGGTCATGAAATCGCTGAGCCGCGTGATCTCGAAGATGTGGCGGTAGTGCTCGGTCAGTCCGGTGGCGTGGACCGTCCGTCCGTCGAGCCGGGCCTTCGCCAGCAGCTCCACCACCAGCGCGATGCCGCTGCTGTTCATGAAGCTCATGGGCGCGAAGTTGAGCAGGACGCGCTCGGCGTCCCGTGGCAGCGCCTCGTAGGCGCGCGTCACCGCAGCGGCGGCGTCGCCGTCGAGCACGCCGGTGAGGTCGACGACCTCGGTGCCCGCGTCGTGGCGGACCACGGCCTCGAATCGGTCAGTCATCGGTCGTTCCTCCATCGGTTCGGAGCACGAGCTCGACGGTGTGGCGCGAGCCGTCGCTCGACTCGCGCACCGCGTCGACCAGGCTCTGGATGAGGAACAGTCCCCATCCCCGCGGGGTCTGCTCGCCGCGAAGCTTGGCCTCGATGTCCGGGGTCTCGGTGATCGGGATGGTTCGGCCCCCGCCGCGGTCGGTGATACCGACGAGGAGCTCACCGGATCGCGCCTCGACGCGCACCTCGACCGGCAGCGACTCGTCGCCGGCATTGCCGTGCTCGACGGCGTTCATCACCGCCTCGGCCACCGCGGTCTTCAGGTTCTCGATGCGCGGCTGGTCCAGCCCCGAGCCGGACACGACGCCGGCCAGCCAGGCGAGCGCCTCGCGCTCGACGCCGCGGCGGCTCGGGAAGCTCCGCTCGCTGCGGACGGTGGCGGCAGCCTCGCCCTCCCAGCGAAGCGAGAGCAGCGTGATGTCGTCCTCCTGCTCCCAGCCGACCCCGGTGAACCGCGACAGCTCCGACAGGACGCGGGCTAGCATGCCGCCGCGCTCGGCCGCGCCGGCCGCGACCACGGCCCGGAGGCGAGGAGTGCCGAACATCTCCCGGTCCGGGGCATGCGCCTCGGTCACGCCGTCGGAATGCAGGAGCAGGAGCTGCCCGGGCTCGAGGCGATGCTCGGTCTCCTCGTAGCGCATGCCGGGCATGAGGCCGAGCGGCATGCCGGTCGCTCGCAACTCGGCGGCGCCCGCCTCGCTCCGGACGAACGGGAGGTTGTGGCCGGCGTTGGCGAATCGCATCTCGCCGCTGCGCGGGTCGAGCAGGCCGTAGAGGCAGGTCACGAACATGCGGGACGGGATGTCCCCGTGGAGGAGGTCGTTGACCTGCGCCAGTACCTGGCCCGGCCCGAGCTGCTCGCTGCCGGCCGAGCGCAGCAGCGATCTCGTGGCGGCCATGACCATGGCGGCCGGCACCCCCTTGTCGGTGACGTCGCCGATGGCGAAGGCCAACCGGCCGTCGGGTCGCTCGACGACGTCGTAGAAGTCGCCGCCCACCGCTCGGGCCGGCCGGTAATGCGCCTCGACGCTCCAGCCGGCCGGCTGTGGCAGCTCGGTCGGCAGGAAGTGCTGCTGGATGAGTTGGGCGACCTGGAGCTCCTGCTCGATCCGCTGTCGCTCGCGCGCCTCGGCCTCCTGCTCGCGCACCAGCTGCGCCACCCGCAGGGCGGGGGCGGCCTGCGCGGCAAGGCTGTCGAGCAGGCGCCGGTCGTCGGTCGAGTACTCCTGGTCGCTCAGGCGCGGGCCGAGGTTGAGCGTTCCGATCAACTCGCCGGAGCTGACGAGCGGCACGACCAGCTTCACGCCGTCGGCACGCAACGCGTCGACGGCCGGCGAGGAGAGCTCCAGGTCGTCCAGGTCGACCGGGCCGGGGGCGCCCTGCAGGTAGGCGAGGATCGGATCATTGGGCGCGATCTCGACGCTCGACGTCGGCCCGAGGTCGAGCGTCTGCTGCGCCGGAGTGGGCGCGGCGATCGGCTCGGCGCGCTCGGAGCGACCGATCACGCGGCGCAGCGTTCGTGTCCAGACGGTCATTGCTCGGTCACCTTAGGCCCCCATCGTCCCGGAATCGTTACGGCGCAGCCAGACCGACACCGATGCCGGCCGCATCGTGTGGTCGGCGGCAGCGGTCAGCTCGCCGGTCAGGCTCTCCACGCTCAAGTCGCTCCGCAGCCGGAGGCTGAATGCCTCGACCGTCCGGGCCAGGTCGTAGCGGGACCGATAGAACCGGCGGTCGACGAACCGCTGGATCCGCCGCCGCGCCGGCTGGAAGAGAGCGGCGACGGCGAGGGTGGAGGCAGCCACCGCCAGCGTGCCGCCTCCGGTCACCGGACGAAGCAGGCCCTGGAGCAGCAGGACGGCAGCTGCGTACACGCCTCCGAGCACCACGGTCAGCGCGCCGTAGACCAGTGTCCGGTTGATGAGCAGGTCGATGTCGAAGAGGCGGTAGCGCAGGATCGCGACGCCGATGGCGACCGGCAGCGTGGCCAGCGCGGCGGGGAAGATCAGGGTCGATGCGATCGGCTCCAGCGCCGTTCCCTCGGATACGAGCGAGATCGGAATGGTGACGCCGAACAGCGTGGCGGCCGCCAGGAACCACTTGATCTGCTGGCGCTCGACCCCGCGAGCGTGTCGCAGCCGTACCAGCAGCGAGCCGGCGGCCAGGACCAGCGTGACCAGGCAGACGAGGGTGAACGTCGCCTCTAGCACGGGGACGGCGCCAGGTGGCAGGACCGCCAGTGGGTTGGCGTACGGGCCCTCTGCCTCGGCGGGCGGCGTGAGGGCGAAGAGCAACGAGAGGGCGAGGATGGAGGCGCCCAGGAGCCAGGCGACCGGGCGCCAACGCTCGGAGGCCAGGCTGCCGGTCGGATAGAGCAGCAACCCCAGCGCGAGGAGGCCGAGCGCCGGGAACCACAGCGTGTTGGCCAGCAGGACGGCGAGCTCCTCAGCGGGCATCGGCGCGGATGCCGACGAGGCGTAGACGGCGTACTGCTCGGCGGTGAACCCGACGCCGGTCAGCGCCGGGATGGCGATCAGGATCCAGCCGATGCGATTCCCGCGGCGCAGCGACGCGATGAGCGCCCCGACGAGCGCGTAGGCGATGAACACCGAGCCGAGGATGATCTGCTCGGCCAGGTCCGGCGCGCCGTTTGCCGCGAGCAGGCCGTAGCCGACGGCGGCGAACCCTGCCGTCAGCGCGAAGGCGGCCCAGGGAAGGAGGCGCCAGGACTTCATTCGGTCATCCAACGGTCCGACCGTCCCAGGATCGTTACGAGCCTCTTCGTTACGACTTGTGGACGCTGTGCGACCATCGTAGCGATCGATGCCAGAGCCCTCACTCGTCATCCAGCTCCTCGGCCCGCCTCGAATCACCGTCGGCGCTGCGCCGCTGAAGGTCGACACCCGCAAGGCGGTCGCCGTGCTGGCCTACCTGGTCGCCACCGAGCAGCCCCAGGCGCGCGAGCATCTCGCCGCACTGCTGTGGCCCGAGGCCGATGACGCCGCTGCCCGCGGCGCCCTGCGCCGCACCCTGTCGGCGCTGAAGTCGGCCCTGGGGTCTCGTCACCTCGTCATCGAGCGCGGCTCGGTGCGCATCGAGCGCCGTGACATCGAGGCCGACGTCTGGAAGCTGCGCATGGCGGCCGATGAGCGCCTCGACGGCCCCACCGACGCGGCCGTGGTGGAGGCCGCACTGCGTGGCGAGTTCATGGCGGGCTTCGGCCTGCGCGACGCTCCGGAGTTCGACGACTGGGTCATGGCCCAGGCCGACGCGTGGCGCCAGCGATCGATCGCGATCCTGGATCGTGCAGCGGAGCGGCAGGCGGCCGCCGGCGACCTGGGCGCGGCGATCGAGACCGCCCGACGCCGGATCGAGCTCGACCGCCTGGACGAGGGGGCGCACCGGCAGTTGATGACCCTCTACGCCCGGGCGGGTGATCGTGCCGGCGCCCTCCGGCAGTACCGCTCCTGCGTGCGCGTGCTGTCCGAGGAGCTCGACGTCGAGCCGCTGGCCGCCACCACCGCCCTGCACGAGGCCATCCTGGCCGGCAGCGCATTCGAGGAGTCGACGGAGCGTCCGGACACGGTCGCCGCGACGGACCGATCGCCGGCCGCCCTGCCGTTCGTCGGCCGCGAGGCGGAGATGCGCCTCCTCCTGAACGCCTGGCGATCGCGCGACGCGCGCCTGGTCGTCGTGGAGGGCGAGGCCGGGATCGGAAAGACGCGGCTCGCCACGGAGCTCAGCAGCAGGGTCGAGCGCGAGGGCGGCCGCTTCGCCGAGCTGCGTGGTTACCCCGCGCGGCATGCGACGCCCTACGCGCCGGTCTCGGACCTCCTGGAGGGCCGGCTGCGTTCCGGTCCGGGCCAGCTCGAGGGTCTCGATCCGGCCATCGTGGCCGAGCTCGCCCGGCTCGTGCCCGGTGTGGGGCCGCGGGCGGCCGGCATCTCGCCGGACGGGCCGGGCGCAGAGGCTCGCTTCACCGACGCGCTGGCGACCACGCTGCGGCTCGTGGCGGGCGACCTCCTCGTCGTCGACGACGCCCAATGGATCGATCCGGCCTCGCTGCTCCTCGTGGCGCAGGTCGCACGGAGCGCCACCGACGGGCGGCCGCTCGTCGTGGTCTTCCGCCGGCCGGTCGACCCCCCGCAGGATCCGCTGCTCACGGCGATCGCCCGCGCACGACGCGCCGGCGACCTGCTGGTGCTGGAACTGCGCCGCCTCACGGAGGCCGAGGTGCGCCGCGCGGTGCAGCCGGCCGCGCCGGAGCTGGACGTGCGGGCGCTCCATGCCGAGAGTGACGGCGTCCCCTTCTACCTGGCGGAGCGCCTGGCGGCGCTGCGCGGCGGAGCGCCGGCGGGCGAGATCCCGGCAGGCATCCGCGACCTCGTCCGCACCCGGGTCGTCGCCTGCGGGGCAGCCGCCCGCCAGGTCCTGGCCGCAGCGGCGGTGATCGGCGGCGGGTTCGATCCGGAGCTCGTGCGCGAGGTCAGCGGCCGGCCGACCGAGGAGGTCGCCGACGCGATCGACGAGCTGGCGGCGCACCGCATCGTGCTGGAGCGGCAGGGCAGCTTGGAGCTCGACCACGAGCTGACGCGCAGCGTCGTGCTGGACGATCTCGGCATGGGGCGCCGGCGACTCCTTCATCGGCGGGCCGCCGACGCCCTGATCCGTCGGGTCGGACGGCGGCGCGCGCCCGCCGACGTCGCCGCCCATCTACAGGCAGCCGGCGACGACGCCCGGGCCGCCGAGTGGTTCGAGGCGGCGGGGGAGCACGCGTCGCAGCTGCACGCCCACGCCGACGCCATCGAGCACTTCGAGTCAGCGCTCGCGCTGAGCGTCGCTCCGCATGGACGGCTGCATGAGCGGATCGCGGAGCGGCTGATGCTGCTGGGACGGTACGCCGACGCCGTGGGGGCATGGGAGGCGGCCGCCGCGACGCTGCCCCCAACCGAGGCCTGGCGCGCCGAGCTGGGGCTTGCGCGCGCGCATCGGCGTCTCGGCAACTTCGCGCTCGCCACCGCGCACCTCGACGACGCCGGTGGAGGTCGCGACCCCGAACGCGCCGGGGTGGAGGTGGAGCGGGCGCTCATCGCCGACCGAACCGGCGACGGCAAGATGGCCAGGCGGCACGCCGAGGCGGCGCTGGCCATCGCACGCGAGCTGGGCGAGCCCCTGGCCCTGGCCCAGGCCCACAACCTGTGCGGGCTGCTGGCTCGCCACCGCGGCCAGTCCGCCCAGGCACGACGGCACCTGGCCGCGGCGCTCGAGATCGCGGGTACGCTCGATCAGCCGGCGGCGCGGATGGCGTCGCTCAACAACCTGGCCCTGCTCGAGATGGCCGATGGCGCGCTCGACGTGGCCGAGGCGCGCCTGCGCCAGGCGCTTACCCTCGCCGTCGCCACCCGCGACCGGCACCACGAGGCGGCCCTGCGCAACAACCTGGCGGACGTGCTCAACGCCGCCGGCCGGCGCGACGAGGCCATCTCCGAGGTCGCCCGGTCCGCGACGATCCTGGCCGAGCTTGGTGGCCTCGCCGCGGGAGGCGATGGCCCGTCAGCCGAGGTCTGGCGTCTCGTCGACTGGTGAAACCGTCACGGTCTGCTCGTCGGCACCGCGCACGATCGTGATGCGCAGATCGCCCTCGCCGCCCAACGCGTCGAACAGGTCGTCGGCCGATGTGATCTCGCGGTCCCCGACCGCCACGATCAGATCGCCCTCGGCGATCCCGGCCTTGGCGGCGGGGGAGCCGTCCTCCACCTCGCGCACGAGCAGGCCGTCGCGCTCCGCCAGGCCCACCGCGCGCCGCAGCCGCCGGGCAACGTGCGCCGGCGCGAGGCCGACGCCCAGCCGTCGGCGCTTCGGCTCCTCGCCGCGCCCGAGCGCGGCAACGCGGTCGCGCAGCGACGCATCCGCGGCAATGGCCAGGTAGAAGCCGTTGCCGAGCCGGTTGGTGTTGATGCCCAGGAGCCGTCCGTCGAGGTCGACCACCGGACCGCCCGAGCTGCCCGGCATGAGTGGCGCGGTGTGCTCCACCGCACCCGCCACGCGGCGGCCGCGCGGTCCGCGGAACGAACGGCCCGTGCCGCTCACGAACCCGAAGGTCACGCGCGGTCCGTGCCCGTTTGGGTTGCCGAGGGCCACCACCGGCGTCCCGACGCCGGGCGCATCGGTCCCGAGGTCGAGCGCCGCTGTGCCATCGGTCGGTGCTTCGAGGACCGCCAGGTCGCCATCGCCGTCGACGCCGACGACCTTCGCATCGGCACTGCGTCCATCGGCGAAGGTGACCGTCACCTCATCGCCGTGCAGGTTGTGCGCGTTGGTCAGGATCCGGTTCTCGCCGATGACCACGCCGGAGCCGCCGCGCCATCGGTTGCCGATCCCGACCACCGATGGTCCGACCTTCTCCGCGATCTCGCCGATCTCCCGGCCCAGGTCTGCCAGGGCTGCCATGTTGTATGCCTCGCTTGGTAGAGTGTGACTTGCAATGAGCAAGTTACTACGCGCCGTGCGGGTGTCAAGCTACGATCCGCGCATGGCTGCTCCGCAATCACCGCTGGCCGCCGCGCTCGAACGGGTCGGCGACCGATGGAGCCTCCTCCTGATCGAGGCGCTGCTCGAAGGGCCGCGCCGTTTCGGCGAGCTCTCCGACGCGGTCGAGGGCATCGCGCCGAACATTCTCTCCGAGCGCCTGAAGCGCCTGGAGGGTGAGCGGATCGTGCGGGCAACGCCGTATTCCGATCGACCCCCGCGATTCACGTACGCCCTCACCGATGAGGGCCACGAGCTGGCCGGCGTGCTTCGCCTCCTGGCCGACTGGGGCTCGCGCGGGTCCGCCACCGCCGAGCCGATGCGCCACTCGCTGTGCGGGACGCCGGTCGAGGCGCGCCTGTGGTGCCCGACCTGTGCCCGCACCCTCGACGAACCGGAGGCTGAAGGCCTGCGCTTCGTGTAACCCGGCCGCGCCCGCGCTCTTAGCTCGCTGTGGGGCATATCGGCCAAGAAGTGGCTGTTCGTCCCGGGAACGGACTACGAACGGCCAGGCACGGGCGTCCAGCGTGGCCATTCTTCCCACCGGCGATGCAAATCGGCCAAGAAGTGGCCGTTATTCCCAGCCCACGACCAACTTGCGATTCACCTCGCCTTCCTCTCAGGGGAGTTCCGGCTTGACATGTGACTAAGTAGTCACATATAGTCACGGGCGTGGAAGATCTGGAACCGGTCTTCCGGGCGCTCGCCGACCCGCATCGGCGCATGCTGCTCGACCGGCTCAGGGAGCGCGATGGCCAGGCGCTCGGCGAGCTGGAGGCGGCGCTGCCGGAGATGACGCGCTTCGGCGTCATGAAGCACCTGCGCGTGCTCGAGGATGCGCACCTCGTCACCACGCGCCGCGACGGCCGCCGCAAGCTCCACTTCCTCAACCCGGTCCCCATCCGGCTCATCGCCGACCGATGGATCAGCCGCTACGCCGAGCCGCTGGTGAACCAGATGGCCGACGTCAAGCATCACCTGGAGGCCACGACACCGATGTCCGCACCCAAGCACGTCTACGAGGTCTACATCCGCGCCACGCCGGAGCGGGTGTGGCAGGCGCTGACCGACTCGGAGCTCACGAAGCAGTACTACTACGGCAACAGCGTCGAGTCCGACTGGAAGCCCGGCTCGCCGATGGTCTACCGCAATCCCGATGGCAGCGAGTCGATCAAGTGCGAGGTGGTCGAGACCGATCCGCCGCGGCGGCTCGTCCACACCTTCTATTTCCCCGGCACCGATGAGTCACCGTCCCGCTGCACCTGGACGATCGAGCCGCGCGGGGATGCGTCGCTGCTGACGCTGACGCACGACGAGTTCGACGGCGAGACGGCGACCTACAAGTCGGTCGCACACGGATGGGTCCCGATCCTGTCGGGCCTGAAGACCCTGCTCGAGACTGGCGAGCCGCTCGAGATCACCTATCCCGAGCACGAGGGGGTGCGCTAGATCTCGGCCGCGTTGTCGGCGTTGCCGCGGTGGCAACTAACGGCCAGGTTCGGATCAGCGCTTGGCCCTTCGTTGCTGCCGTCGCAACGGGCGGCGATTTCATCGGCCAATCGTTGCTCGCGCGGCAACGTGCGACCAGGGACCGCCGCAAACGGTGACTCGGTTGGCCGTTAGTTGCTGGGCCGGCAAACCCGCCGTCACGCGCCGGACAGCCGCCACGCGCCGGACCGCCGTCACGCGCCGGAGAGCCGCCAGGCCCGGACCGGATCGCGCTTGCCCTTGACTCGCAAGGGCTCGAGGGCCTCGCCCTGCGCGTCGCCTAGCAGCGCCCAGGTCGCCTCGCCCACCACGATCTCGCCAGGGCCGGCGGCGCCCAACAGCCGCGATCCAAGGTTGGTCGTGTCGCCGATGGCGGAGAACGTGCGCCGCCCCGCTGCGCCGACGCTGCCGACGAAGGCCGGTCCCGAGTTGATGCCGATGTGGAATCGAGGGACGGCGGCGCCGCTCCCGACGCCGACGGCATCGACGGCATCGCGGATGCGAGTTGCGGCGCGCACCGCGCGACGGGCGTGATCGGGCTGGTTGCCGACGGCATTGAAGATCACGAGCAGGCCGTCGCCGGCGAAGCTCTCGATGAGGCCGTCCTCGGCGGTGACGATTGGGACCACCGCCGTCCAGATGGCGTTGAGCAGCTCGACCACCTCGGTCGGCGCGTGGCGCTCGCTGTACGAGGTGAACCCGGACAGATCGGCAAACAGGACCGTCACCTCGCGCTCCTCGCCACTGCCGAGCCGCGCGCGGGCGGGGTCGGTGCGCGCTCGCTCGGCGAACTGCTGCGGCAGGTACGGCCGGAAGAGCTGGTCGACGCGGTCCAGCTCGCCGCTGGCACGCTCGAGCAGCGCGAGTTCCTCCGTGGTCGCCCCGTCCATCCGCAGGCGGCGAAGGACCGGCTCCGTCGA
>JAICRD010000093.1 GCA_025937535.1 Chloroflexota bacterium
GCCCGTCGGGGTCGCGCGCGACGACCGCCTCGTCATCGATGACCCACACCACGCGTCCGTCGCGGGCGATGAGACGGTACTCCCAGCGTCCCTTGGCCTCGGCGCGCTCCGAGTCCTCCGTCTCGGCCAGGATCATCCGATCGCGGTCGGCGGGGTGCATCCGGCTCATCCACAGCGTCGGATCGGACGTCCATTCATCGGCGGTATACCCGAGCAGGTCCTCGATCTTGGGGCTGACGAAGTGCCACCGTCCGTGCTGGCCCGCTTCGGCGACGTAGACCACGCCCGGCACGCGCTCGACCACGGATCGGTACTGGGCCTCGGCGACGGTCAGCTCGTCGGTCAGGTGGCGTTCGCGGCGGATGATCTGTTCGCGGTCGACCAGCAGGATCGTCTGGCGCGCGATGGCGGCGATCACGACCACGCCCATGGCGCCGGCCGTCGCGTCGCGCAGCACGCCGGTGACCAGCCCGGGCTGACTGATGAGCGTCACGCCCACCGCGCCGGTGACGACGGCGCTGCCGAGCGGAACCAGGGCTCGCAGCCACGCGGTGATGGAGTGGTACGTCTGCGAGCTGTCCTCCTCCGAGCTCCACGCCGCCCCGCCGTGACCGACGAGCAGCGCGCCCGTGGCGACGATCAGGTGGAGGGCGGGCGCGCCCATCCCCCCACCGCCGACCGCGAGAAGGCCGACGTAGCCAATCGCGCCGAGCGCCAGCCCGGCGAGCAGCTCCCAGGCCCCGGTCGGTCGCAGTGGCACGCGAGTGGCGACGTCGAGGGCAAGCGTCGAGGCCAGGATGCCGACGAAGAAGGCCGCGTGGACCAGCACGGCGATCCCTTCGGCGTCGTCGATCCATCCTGAGCCGATGACGATGACGGCGCCGGCGAGCCCGAAGAAGATGGCGGCCGCGTCGAGATAGAGCGCTGCCTCGTCGACCCGTCGCATGCGCCCGTGCGCCGCGGACACGAAGGTGCCGATCGCCCCGATCGCCAGCCCGACCACGCCGAGGTCGGCGATCTGGCTCGGTTGGCCGGTGATGACGGCGAACCCGCGGCCCAGCTCGGACACGAACCAGACGACGACCGCCACGCCGATCCAGCTGCGGACCGCACGATCACGCCCGCTGGAACGCCGCCAGCCACCGGCGATGACGATCGTGGACGCCGCGGCGGCGAGGACGCGGACGACCGAGCCACCCACCGCGCCGTTCGCAGCGAGCGCGATGACGACGGCCAGGGCAAGCGACGAAAGGACGAGTGGCAGGGCTCCCCACCGCACGGGTCGTTCCCGAGCGAGGCTTCCCCCGCTGAGCACCATGAGTTGTGGCGTCCATCCCTGGGGCGCGAGTTCTCGGTCAGCGCAGCCTAGGTCGCAGCGGCTGGCCCGGGGATGGGCCAAAGGTACCGGTCACGTCGCATGGAGCCACCACCGTCGGCGGCTCAGCGTGCGTAGCGAATGCCGCCTCCGCGCCGCTCCTTGTTCAGGCGGCGGTTGAGGTGCAGGCCCTCCAGGACGAACTCGGTGGCCGATGCGATGCCCGCCGGCGACTCGCCGGTGTCGAGGCGGCCGATGGCGCCGGCCAGCTCCGGCACCGCCGCCACGAGCTCGACATGTGCCCTGGAGGGCACGAACTCACCGACCTCGGCCTCGAGCGCCTGCTCCTCGAAGCGCTCGATCAACGGCGCCAGCTCGGACAGTGCGAAGTGCCGATTGAAGACGTTCACGACCGCGCGCGCGACGAGCTTCTCGACCACTCGGTCCTCGCGGGTCTCGTCACCGAGCGTCTCGAGCTCGATCTTGCCCGCGGTCGACGCGACCACCGCGCCGAGGTCGCTGATGCGGGGCGCGGCTGAAGGCTCACCCAGGCGCACCGCGCGCTTCAGCGCGGCGGCCCCGAGTGTCTCGTGGTTCGCGATCGTGACGCGAACGCTGACGCCGGATCGCTGGCTGACCTCGCTGGATCGGCGGGCCAGCTGCGAGAGCTCGGCGACGACCTCCTTCATGAAGCCCGGCACCTCGATCGGCACCGATGCATCGGCGTCGAACGCGGCGGCCTCTGCCTCCATGATGGCGATCTCGGTCGGCGCCTCCTCGGGGTAGTGCGTCCGGATCTGCGCGCCGAATCGGTCCTTCAGGGGCGTGATGATGCGCCCGCGGCTGGTGTAGTCCTCCGGGTTCGCGCTGGCGATGACGAAGAGGTCGAGCTCCAGGCGGACGCGATAGCCGCGCACCTGGACGTCGCGCTCCTCCATCACGTTGAGCAGGCCGACCTGGATGCGCTCCGCCAAATCGGGCAGCTCGTTGAGGCTGAAGATGCCCCGATGCGTCCGCGGCAGCAGCCCGTAATGGATGGTGAGCTCGTCGGACAGGTAGCGGCCCTCGGCCACCTTGACCGGGTCGACCTCGCCGATCAGGTCGGCGATGCTGATGTCGGGCGTGCTCAGCTTCTCGCTGTAGCGGTCCTCGGCGGCCCACCAGCTGATGTGCGCGTTGTCGCCCTCGGCGGCGACGATCTGGCGCGCCAGCGGCGAGACCGGGTGGAGCGGGTCGTCATGCAGCTCGGTGCCGGCGAGGTACGGCAGCCACGGATCCAGCAGGCCGATGAGGCTGCGCGCGATGCGCGACTTCGCCTGGCCGCGCTCGCCGAGGAGGATGACGTCCTGGCCCGCCAGGATCGCGTTCTCGAGCTGAGGGAGGACGGTCTCGTCGTAGCCCAGGATGCCCGGCAGGAATGGCTGGCCGTCACGGATGCGCGCGAGGAGATTGGCCCGCATCTCCTCCTTGACGCTGCGGCTGCGGTAGCCGGCCGCGCGCAGCTCACCAAGGGTGGTGTCGTTCGGTCGATCCCCGCTGGCCATCACGACCTGAGCCTACCACTCCGCCACGGGACACCAGTCGGCGGCCGCTTGCGCGATCAGCGCCCGGCGTACGAGCGAATGGCCGCGGCGACCGACGGTGGATCGCACACTCCGCGCAGCGCGAGATCCTCCAGGAAGGCAGACCGATCGTCGAGCTCCGCCTCGAGCGCGTCGGCGCGCAATCCCAGGCTGGCCGCCAGCACGGCGTAGGCGTCCGGATCATGCACGAAGGGCCGGGCCGATCGCCCGCCGTCGCCCGGCAGCATCGGCGGCGATGGCAGGCGCTGGGCACCGGTCAGGCTCGGGCTGCGTGCGCCCTCGATCGCCCCGAGCCGCACGGGCGCCAGCGCGCCGGCATCGTCGAGGCGAAGGTGCCAGGCCTCCTCGACGCGGCGGTACATCCCGGCCGGCGTGGCGTAGGCCGAATACTGGAGGTAGATCGTGAGGCCGGCGAGGTCCGCATCGGTCGCGCCAAGCTCCTCGCGGAAGGTGGCAAGCGCCTCGGGAAGCGAATCGGCGTGCATGGTGGCGCCCAGTCCCCAGCCCTTGCCGGCGAGCACCAGCGCGCCGCGCGCGGCACGGCCCCAGACGTAGATCGGCAGGTGGTCGCTCATCTCGTTGATGAGGAGGTAGCCAGTACCGGCGGGGATCTCGTCCAGCCAGTCGTACTCCTCCCACCAGCCACGCACGAAGATGCCGGTGGTGTCCTCGGGCAGGAAGTCCACGAGTGCCGAGAGCGCGGTCGTCTTGCCGGCCTGCGGGGCCTCGCTGCTGAGCATGACGCTGCGCCGCCGGCTCACCACCGCCCACAGCGTCGCCATGAGGCGGGCGTCGATGGCCGGCGTCCCGATCAGCTCCACGGCGCTCATCGGCCGCGGTGGCGCCCAGTGGTAGCCCCACCAGCCTTCCGGGAAGCGGTTGAACCATGCGGCGAGCGAGCTGGTCATCGGTGTCTATCCTATCGGCCCATGGTGGATCTGCCGTCCGGGACCGTCACCTTCGTCTTCAGCGACATCGAGGACAGCACGGCGCTGCTGAAGCGGACCGGCGACGCCGATTACGCCACGTTGCTCGCGGTGCATCGGCGACTCGTGCGGGACATCTTCTCGGCGCACGACGGCCACGAGATCGACACGCAGGGCGATGCCTTCTTCTACTCCTTCATTCGGGCGCGCCAGGCGGTCGCAGCCGCGGTCGAGGTACAGCGCGCGCACGTCAAGGCCTCATGGCCGGGCGACCTTGCCGTCCGCGTCCGCCTGGGACTGCATACCGGCGAGCCGGCCGTGGGCGACGAGGGGTACACCGGCATGGACGTCGTGCGCGCCGCACGGATCGCGGCGCTGGCGACCGGCGGCCAGATCCTCCTCTCGGACACCACGCGTGCGATCGCGGCCAACGTGCTGCCCGATGGCGTCCGGCTGCACGCCCTCGGAGATCGGCAGCTGAAGGGCGTCGATCGTCCCGAGCCGCTGTGGGCGCTCGTCCTCGACGAGGTCGCTGCCGATCCGGAGCCGCCACCACAGCCGGCCGCCGCCGAAGCCGACGAGGCGGCCGGCCGCAGCATGCCGTTCCGGGATCTCGTGGAGCGCGCCACGGCGAGCATTCAATCCTCGGTCCTCGCCGAGCTGGAGAGGTCTCTGCCCGGTGGCCGGCCCGAGGCGCCGCCTCCACGCTCGGTGACCCGTGAGATCGACCGCCTGCACCGCCTCCGGGAGCGCGGTGCGCTGACCGAGGAGCAGTACAACCGACTCGTGGAGAAGCTGGTGGCCGGCGACGGCGCCGGGTCCTGAGTCCTCAGGAACCCAGGATGCGCCGCTGACGGGCTACCCGCCAGACGAACACTGCCCGCATCACCAGCCCGGCGATGGCGTCGATGAACATTCCCAGCGGGCCGCCGGGTCCCACGTGGTAGTCGATCCGATCTTCGATCCAGGTTCCCCCGTCGCGCGCGGCGGTGAACGTGTGCGAGTGGAGCATGAGGCGCATCGGTCCGGACAGCGTCTCGTCCACGATTCGCTCGCCGGGCACGTGCTCCAGGTAGCGGACCAGCCACCTGCGCTGCAGTGGACCGATGCCGTAGCGGAACTCGATCTCGGTCCCCGCTCGGGGCGGCGAGGGCTCGACGCGAACCGGCCGGATGCTCACCGGCGGCGGCATGATCCGGCCCAGGTTGGCGGGGTCGTCGAAGAAGGCGAAGGTCGTGGTGATCGGCGAGTGGACGCGGCTGCGAATGCGGATCGTGGGCATGTCGTGCGGCTCGGCCTCATGAGCGGTCGCGTGGGCCGGACCGGCCGGGTCAGACGCCGAGCGGATTGGCGGCCTTGGGTGACGTCCCCTGCAGGATCGCCTTCGTCTCGGTGTACAGGTCGAGCGCCTCGATCGACTGCTCGCGCCCGTACCCGGACTCCTTGAATCCGCCGAACGGAACGCCGGGGAAGGCGATGAACGGCGTGTTGATGCCGATGGCGCCCGACCGGATCTTCTGCGCCACCCGGTGTCCGCGCGCTCCGTCGCCGGTCCAGACGGTGGCGGCCAGGCCGTAACGGACGTCGTTCGCAAACTTCACGGCTTCAGCCTCATCGGCGAAACGCGTCAGGGTCACCACCGGTCCGAAGACCTCCTCCTGCGCGATGCGCGAGTCGTTCGCCACACCGCCGATGACGGTCGGCGCCACGAACGCATCCCCGTCGAGGCCCTCGCCGAGCGAGAGGCCGTCGCCGGCAAGGAGCTCGCCGCCATCGGCGACGCCCATCTCGACGAAGCCGCGCACCTTGTCCGCGTGCGAGCGGCTGATGAGCGAGCCGATTTTCGTGTCATCGTTGAGCGGATCGCCGACGGAAAGGGACTTGGCCTTCTCGGCAAAGGCCGATGCGAACGCGTCGTACGCCTCGTCCTGCACCAGGATCCGCGAACGGGCCTCGCACGACTGCCCGGCCGAGTAGTAGATCGCCCACAGCGAGCCGATGACGGCGGCGTCGACGTCGGCATCGGCGAAGACGATGTTCGGGCTCTTGCCGCCGAGCTCGAGGCTCACCCGCTTCAGGGACTGCGCCGCGACCTGGGCGATGCGCCGACCGGTCGAGGTCTCGCCGGTGAAGGCGACCTTGTCGATGCCGGGATGGGCGGCAATCGCCTCCCCCACCTCCGCTCCGGGACCCGGAACGACGTTCAGGACCCCGGCCGGGATGCCGGCCTCCAGGGCCAGCTCGCCGAGCCTGATGGCCGTCAGCGGCGTCGCCGATGCCGGCTTGAGGACCAACGTGTTCCCCGTCGCCAGCGCCGGGGCCACCTTCCAGGCGGCCATCATCAGCGGGTAGTTCCACGGGATGATTGCGCCAACGACGCCCACCGGCTCGCGGAGCGTGTAGCTCACCACCGATGGGTTGACGACGTGCGAGCGTCCGTAGAGGTGCTGCGCCGTGCCGGCGAAGAGCTCCAGCGTGGCCACCGCGACCTTGATCTCGGCGGCGCACTGCCACTTGGCCTTGCCGTTGTTGCGGCTCTCGAGCTCGGCCAGCGCATCGGTCTGCTCGTCCAGGAGCTGCGCCAGGCGGTTCAACGCGCGTGCCCGCTTGGCCGGGGAGGTCTTGGCCCACGCGCCCTCGAAGGCGCCGCGGGCCGCGGTCACGGCGGCGTTGACGTCCTCGGTCCCGGCTTGCGCGACGTTGGCGAGGTCGCGGCCGTGGGCGGGGTCGTAGGTGGTGAAGGTGCGGCCAGTCTGCGCGTCGCGCAGCTCGCCGTCGATGAGGAGCTTCGTTGGGGCGTCGATCATGCGCCTGATGGTACTCGCGGTCGGCCTGGCGGTGGCTCAGCCGCCACTCCCATCCAGCAGCCGCCGTTCGTCGACGGGCGCCTGGAGGTCGATCTCGGTCGCGGTTCGAGCCGCTTGCTCCGGGCACGCACCAGCCGCCGGATCGTCGTTGGCGGCAACCCGGAGCGTGAACGAGACGGCGTCGGCCGCCTCGACCACGTCGACCGCCGCCAGCACGTAGCAGGTCGGTCCGGCCGGCATGTCGAAGCCGATGCGCACGCGCCTCTGGTCGATGCGGCGGATGCACTCGATCGGCACCGTCTGCGTCGCCGCCTCCTGCGGCTGGACGATGACCGACTCGACATCGCGCCAGCTGGCGTCGCAATCGGCGGCCGCTTCCCCGGTCGGCGCCGCGCAGGCGGACACTAGGAGCAGGAGCGCCAGCGCGCTACGCATCGGTCTCGAATCGGTACATGTCGACGTCGCACACCGGCTCATAGCCGATGGCCTGGTAGATCTTGTTCGAGGTCGGGTTCGACAGGTCGGTATAGAGGAAGACGAACCGTCGGCCGCGATCGAGCTGGTCCTGGCTGGCCGCGGCGGTCACCGCGCTCGCGTATCCATGGCCTCGGTGTTCCGGGGGCGTGTACACCGGACCGATGCGGATTCCGTTCGGCGTCTCGCCCCGGGCGGCTGCCAGGCTGACGGACTCGCCACCGTCGTCCCAGAGGTAGCCGAACGTTCCTTCCTGGCGGATCCATCGGTCGATCGCGTCGCGAGCGTCGGCCGGCGACGGCGGATCCTCGGGAGTGGCCTCCACGACGAACGCGATCACCCATTCCACGACGAGGTCGCGGTCGCCGGGCTCGAGGAGCCGCCACGCTCCAGTGGTCGGCCGCGGCGGGATGACGCGCTCCAGGCGGAAGATGCGCTCTGCCATGGCGACGGCCGCGCGGCCGCCCGAGCGCTCGACCCAGCGGGCCGCGAACCGTGCTGCAGCATCGGGCGAGCCGAGAACGCCGGGGACGCTGGTCCCGTACGCATCGGCGATGAGGTCCACGGCATCGAGCTGGTCGACCATGGAGAGGACCGGGTTGTTCGGCGGCATCTGGATGGAGGCGGCCACGATCGTGCCGCCTGAATCGCTGACGGCCATGAAGGCGGGCGGCTCCTCGACGAGGGCTGGGTTTCGACGCAGCCAGCTGGAGATGCCGAAGATGAGGTTGTGCTCGGCCTCGCGTTCGGCGAGGAACGGAGCAGTGGCGCGCAGGAAGCCATCGACGTCGTCGTAGCGGTGGAGCGTCAGCGCCATGGCCGCATGATGGCCGATGCGGGCAAGCGACTTCAGCCCGCGGTCCAAGGCGACTCCATGGTCGCTCAGAACGGCGCGACGACCCCCCGGACGACGGTCGACACCGGATTCCAGGCGGCGTCGAGCAGGCAAAGGTCGGCGACCCGGCCGACCTCGATGCGACCGAGCTCGTCCTCGACGCCCAGCAGCCGCGCCGGGTTGGTGGACGCGGCGCGAATCACGGTCTCCGCGTCGAGGCCGCTCGCGACCAGCCGCCCGAGGGCGGGCGCCATGGGGCTGACGGAACCGGAGAACGTTCCGTCGGCGAGGCGGGCCACGGTGCCGTCGCTCGCGACCTCCTGGCTGCCCAGCCGATACCGGCCCGGCGGCTGGCCGAGCGCGGCGAGCCCATCGGTCACGAAGATGAGCTCGTCCGGCGCCTTGAGCCTCGCGATCATGGCGATGACCTCGGGAGCAAC
>JAICRD010000014.1 GCA_025937535.1 Chloroflexota bacterium
CTCGTCGTCCTCGTCCTCGTGCTCGGGCTGTTCGGCTCCGGACTGGCCGCCGGGCTCCCCGAACTGGCGATCGGCAACCGGACCATGATGGCACTCGCCCGCTGGGTTACGGGCATAGCCCAGGCCGCCGGCGGGACCGGCGACCAGGATGGCGGAGCGGCCCGCGAGATCGCCGCTGCGGGCGAGCAGCTCGTGGCGCGCGGCTGGCTGGGCATCGCCGCCGATGCGTTCGCCGACGCCGCTCTCATCGCCGAGCGGGTTGGCCTGCCCGAAGCCGCGGAGTGGGCGGACCAGTCGCGCGCGCTGTACGAAGCCTCGTCGGCCGTCCCCATGCTCGATACGATGCGGAGCGGCGTCCGCTAGGAAGCCCACACTGTCACCGCGCTGTGTCGAGCGCCGCATCCCGCAGCGCGACGAATGACCGATGCTCCATGGATGGCGCTGGCCCACGCTTCTCGTACGTGCCCACGAGCACACCAAACGGGAACAGGAACATGCGCACCACAACACACTTCGCACGCAAGCTGACCGCGGCACTTGGCGCCGCGGCTCTGACCATCACGTTCGCCGGGACGGCGCTGGCCCATCCCGAGTCGGAGGGCGATCACGCCGGGGGCTGCATCGTCACCGTCGCGCCCGGCACCGTTGCACTGGGCCAGAAGTTCACCGTCGCGGGCAACTTCGGCGGCGCCTCGGTCTTCGTCGTGCCCGGCGCGAACGGGAACATCGGCGAGGACGCCGAGCCCGACGCCACCACGCCGCAGGGCAGCTCGTTCAGCATCGAGCTGACGGCCGACAAGGCGGGCACCTTCCGCGTCTGGGGCCTCCTCGAGGGCTCCGAGTGCGGCGACTCCGACACGGTCGTCGTCAGCGCGCTGCCCGACACGGCGACCGAGGCACCGACGGCCTCGATCGGCGCGGTCATCCTGATGGGCCTGCTGCTGTTCGCGCTGCCGGCGACCTTCGGAGCGCGGTTCCTCATGAAGGCCCGCCGCTAGGCGACCGATTCCGGGGGCGATTGCGGCTTCGCGGTTGGTTCGCTGCTGGGAGTAACGGCCACTTCCTGGCCGAGTTGTATCGACGGTGAGAAGGACGGCCAAGCAGAACGCCTGAGCTTGGCTGTCCTTGGTCCGTGGCTGGCAACGACAGCCACTTCCTGGCCGATATTCCCCACCGCGGACCAACTGGGGCGGACCCCGCGCGTGCCAGGTCGCGGGATCAGGGCTCCACGTGCGCCCGCGCGGCAACGGTCTTGTAGGGTTGACGCATGAAGCGCCCCAAGCTCGAGCCGGTGCCGGAGCCAGAGTCCGAGACGTTGCCATCGAGGTCGTCCGCCGGCGAGCTCATCGGCGGCTTCCTGGCGGGGCTGGATCACGCGCTCACCGGGCGCCCGAAGCCGATGCCGCAGATCGAAGAGCAGTACGGCGAGCCGTGGGCGACGGCGGACGGGGTCACCGTGGAAGGGCTGGATGAGCCGATCGAGCGGCGCGAGCCACCCGATCGGTCCGGCGCAAAGCTCTGACGCCGCCGGTCGGCTAGTTCACCGCTGGGAGCAACAGCCACTTCTTGGCTGATTTGCATCGGCCCAGGGAACAGCGGCCAAGTAGAAAGCCCGAGCTTGTGGCTAAAGCCCGAAGCGCATCAGGATCATGCAGGTGAAGATCACGGCGAAGAACCCAAGCTCGAGCACGGCATTGCGCTTCACCACCCCGACGGCCGATTCCAGGGCGGGCGTGGGTGCACCATCGGGTCCGAGCGCCTCAGCCTCCGGGATGGCATTCATCCGCGCGAGCGCCGGACCGACCATCCGCTCGGCCCAGACGTAGGCACCGATGGCGAACGCGAGGCCCACCAGCCAGGTGATCCCATACGCGCTCGTCAACATGTCCAGGCTCTTGATCGGTCCGAACAGCGTCCCGCGAATGAGCCCGAGCAGGATCACCGCACCGGCGACGGGACGGATCACCTTGAAGCCCTGCTCGCCGATGAGGCTGCCCACCCGCCGCTGCTCGCCGAGCGGCAGCCGGCTGATGGCCGGGATCAGGATGGTCGCGTTGTAGAGCACCGTCCCGAACCACAGAACGCCGAGCCCGACGTGCAGCCACTGGACGACGAATTGGCCCCAGTTCATGACTCGGATGATCCTCGCGAGCGTACGACGGACACGGGCCTACCTCTCTGAGCCGGCTGAAATGTGCGCGGCACAGTAGCACTGCGTCGCCTCCGCGTGGGGCGGAATTTGAACCGGGGGCGAGGGTCGTTCCCCGCCCGCCGGCTCGAGGTCTGCGTCAGGCGGTGACGCGCTCGGTGTCGTCGCCGGAGACCCACGCGACGAGGGTCGGCAGCAGGGCCACGCCCGACACGCCGACGAGGATGTAGATGATCGACGAGATGACGTTCGTCTCGCCGAACGAGTCGCCGGTGAGTGTCGCCACCAGGTCGAACTGGGCGATGCCAACCAGCAGCCAGTTGAGTGCCCCGACGATCGTCAGGAGAAGGGCGACGGGCTTGATGATGCGCATTGTGGAACGGGTTCCTTTCGGTGATTGCTCCTCCGACCCAATTGTCGAAGGTTTGTCCATACTCTAGCCGCGTAGCGGCAGGCTTGTCAAGACCTTGTCCACGGTATAGTCTGGACGAAGCATGTACACCATCAGCGAGGCCGCCGACCGCGCCGGAGTGACCAGCGAGCTGCTCCGTGCGTGGGAGCGACGCTACGGGGTCGTCACTCCGCGTCGCACGGCTGCGGGGTATCGGCTGTATGACGAGCGTGCCATCGCGCGCGTCCGCGCCATGCGGTCGTTGGTGGACGAGGGTTGGACACCCAGCGCCGCCGCCGACCACCTTCGCCAGCTGAGCGACGACGACCTCCCGACTGCAACCCCCCACGGTCGCCTCGACGAGGCCGATGGAGTGGCCGGGGCGCTGGTCGCGGCCTTCGTCGAAGCCGCGGCGCGCATGGATCGGGCAGGGATCCAGGCGTTCCTCGACGACGTGAGCGCTCGCGGGTCGTTCGAAACGGCGGTCGAGCGCTACGTCTTTCCCGCGCTGCGGGCCCTCGGCGACGCGTGGAGCCGCGGGATCGTCTCCGTCGCTGCCGAGCACGCGGCCAGTGCGGCCGTCGCCCGCTGGCTGGGCATCGCCTACGAATCGGCTGCCGCGAGGGGCCGAGGGCAGACTGTCGTCATCGGTCTGCCACCGGGAGCGCGACACGAGCTGGGCGCCCTGGCATTCGCCACCGCCTGCCGGCGTGGAGGACTGAACATCCACTATCTCGGCGCCGATCTCCCGGTGGCCGACTGGGTGCACGCCGTGCGCGCCACGGACGCAGAGGGCGTCGTGATCGCGGTGCCGACCGCCGATGATGTCGCCCCTGCGCGCCGCGTGGCGACCGCCGTCCGCCGAGCCAGCCCGGATGTGCTCGTCCTGTTCGGAGGACCGGGCAGCGGCGCGATGCCACGTGGCTCAGCGCTGCAGAACGGGCTGGCCGAGGCAGCGGTGCAGCTTCAAGCGACCCTGGCGGACCGGGAAGGTGTGACGAACTAGCTCGCTGCTGGGAATAACGGCCACTTCTTGGCCGAGTTGTATCGGCCCTGGGAAGCACGGCCATGCTGGAGCGCCGTGGTTGGCCGTCCTTGGTTCGCAGCCGGCAAGGGCAGCCACATCTAGGCCGATAGTCCCAGCAGCGAACCAATGCGGCGAGAAGGCCCCCAACCCGGCGTTGAACAACCGGTGCCCTACCCGACTCATACTCAGTGATCGGTCCCGCCGAGAGGACCGACGCCGTTGAGGTCGAGATGGACCGGAGGCTCGTCGAGCTGGCGATGCACGGCGACAAGGAGGCGTTCGACCTGCTGGTCGGACGCATCGGGGACAGCCTCTATTCCGTCGCGCGCCGGATCCTGCGCGACACCACCCTCGCGGAAGACGCGACCCAGCATGCCCTCGTGGCGGCCTGGCGCGGCCTCCCGCAGCTGAGGGATCCCGACCGATTCGAGGCCTGGGTGCATCGGCTTCTCGTGAACGCATGCCATGCCGAGGGAAGGCGCGAACGACGTCAGCGCGCCAACCTCCGGCTGCTGCGCAGCGAGGAGCGCGTGGATCCGGACCCGGCCTCGAACATCGCCAATCGCGACGAGCTAGAGCACGCCTTCGCGACGCTCAGCCTCGAGCATCGGACCGTCCTGGTGCTCGTGCATTACGTCGGAATGACCACCGCGGAAGCGGCGCTTGCCATGGGTACGCCTCACGGCACGGCTCGCTCCCGCCTGCATTACGCCCTCGAGCACATGCGGGCCGCCATTGAGGCCGATGCGAGGGCGACCGTCACGAATCGGGGCACCGCATGACCGCGAACGACGACCTCATCGGCCAGATCGAGGCCTTCCTCGACGCATCGGTGGGCTCGACCGTCATGCCGGACAGCGTCCGGCAGGCCGTCCGCGATGCCGTCGACCAGACACCACAGAGCCGCCCCATGCCGGGGCAGGCGAGGTTCCCACACATGAATCTGTACGCACGCATCGGCCTGGCGGCGGCGGCCGTCGTCGCGGCCGCGCTGATCGGCATCAACGTCCTCAACCAACCGAACGTCGGGCCGCCGACCGAGACGAGCTCGCCCGCACCTTCGGCGGCCGATATGCCCGCCGGCGAGCTCCCGCAGGTGCTGCGGACGGTCTTCCTGGGTCCATCCAAGGACCTTCCGGAGACCGGCGCCCCCGATCGAGGGGACATCGACTTCAGCGATGGCTTCCTCGCCTACAGCTCGGATGACAACGGGCCGATCCTGTACGCGGCCGCATCGGTCACCGATGACCTGATCGAGTTCAAGACGACGATCACCGGCGTCTGCGACGAAGGTGACGTCGGCACCTACCAGTGGGCGCTGTCGCGCGGCGACTCCGTCCTGACCATCGCGGAAGGGACCGATGACTGCGCGCTGCGCGCCGAGCTCATGCCGGGCGACTACCTGCGCAGCAACTGCCGAACCACCCTGGCCACATGCCTCGGCAACATCGAGGCTGGAGCGTGGGAGTCACACTGGTTCGAGCCGCGCCCGGAGGACGGCACCTACCGTGTGCGCCACGGCGCCTTCCGATACACCGTTCCGGATGGATGGGCTGCGTTCGGTGACGAGCCCACCGGCTACGGCCTGACGCCACAGTCGGAGTACGCCACGTTCGAGACCAGCGGCCTGGGCTGCTACGACTGCCCGGGCGACAAGGACGCGATCAGCATCCTCGGCAACCCGGGAGCAGCGACGCTCGACTGCGGCGAGGAGACGAATGTGCCCGGCATCGGCTTCGGTGCGCAGGACCTCGTCGACTGGCTGCGACAGCATCCCGGCCTGAACACGACCGAGCCGGAGCCGCGAACGATCAACGGCCTGTCGGCGTTGTCCCTGTACATCGCAGGCAGGACCGATTGGACGGGGACCTGCGACGAGGAGAACCCGTTCGTGGCCGTCCCCATCTTCAATCGGGTTGGCGGCTACCACTGGGCGCTCGACGTCGAGGAGCGCTACCACGTGACCCTGATCGACCTCGGTGACGGCAACACCGTCGCCGTCATGGTCGACACCGCCGAGGACGCCGATCTCGAGGCGTTCGTGGACGCGACCCGGCCGATCGTCGAATCGTTCGAGTTCCCCAATCGGTGACGAAATGGTTGGGCCGGGGGTCGCCGCCATCGGCGGTCCCCGGTCCGCATTAGCTCGCTGGAGGGCGTATCGGCCACTTCTTGGCCAAATTGGCGCGCTGCTGGGAAAGAAAGCCAAGCAGGGCGCGCCATGTTGGCCGTTCCTGGTTCGCCGGTGGAAACAACAGCCACATCGTGGCCGATATTCCCCACAGCGGACCAACCGCTATGCCGTCAGCGGTCAGCGCATCGGCCCCCGAAATCGGGGGCCGATGCGGTCGCGAGCGAGGGATCGGTCAGAGCTCCATGCGCTCCATCCGGCGCAGGGAGAAGGCCACGAGTGCGCTGATCGAGACCAGGTAGCTGATCGGCGTCACGATGCTCGCCGCCTCGCCGAGTCCCAGCCGCATCGACCACTCCAGGATCGATGTCGGCAGGTACTCGGCGCTCGGCAGGAGCAGCCCGAGGATCTGCGGCATGAACATCACGCCGATGGCGATCGCCGCCACCGCTGCCTGGCTGGTCACCACCGTCGAGGCAGCCAGCGCCACCGCGACGTAGAGCGCGATTGCCAGCCCGATCCCGATGGCCATGACCGAGATCGGCAGGATCGGCAGCGGGCCGTACAGGATCGTGATGAGCACGACCGTGGCGACCAGCGGCAGGAGCCCGGCGACGATCCACAGCACCCCCGTGCCCGACACGAACTTGGCAAGCCAGATCCCGCTGCGCGATACCGGCTTGGACGCGGTCCACGCCAGCGTCCCGCTCTCGCGTTCGGCGGTGATCAGGGCCATCACCGCGAAGATCGCGGCAACGACGAAGATCTGAGCCGATACCGACGCGACCAGGTTCATCATCGGATCCAGGATGGGTGGCGCCGCGCCCTCGGTCGCTTCCTCCGGCAGGACGGTCTGAAGCCAGCTGTTGAGGGCCGACAGCGTCATGAACCCGGCGCTGACGAGGAAGACGATCCACGATCGGCGCGCGCGGCGCCATTCGGTGAGCTCCTTCCGGACGAGTCCGCCGATGCCGGGCAGGAGCCCGAGGGCGGAGGGTGCCCCGACCGCGCTGGGTCGTGGCGTCGAGATCGAGGCGGTCATGCTGCACGCTCCTTGGTGTCCACGAGTCGCATGAAGACGTCCTCCAGGCCCTCGCGGACGAGGCTGTTGTCGATGACGGTGAGTTCGGCATCGGCGGCCAGGCGGGTCACGCCACGCTGCACGGCCGCGCTCTGGTCGGGGTCGATCCGAAGGGTGTAGGTGCGGGACTCGGCGTCGCGATCGGTCGGCTCGACCGAGAGGACGCCGCTGATGGCGGCCAGTGCGACCGCGGTGTCGTCGGTCGCGAAGCCGAGGACGACGCGCATGCGGTCGCGGGTGAAGCTGGCGAGCAGCTCGGCCGTCGGCTGCGCTCGAACGAGCTTGCCGTGGTCGAGGATGGCGACGTGGTCACTCACGCGCTGCACGTCGTCCAGGATGTGGGTCGAGTAGAAGACGGTGACTTCGCCCTTGATCCTGTCCATCAGCTCGAGCACCTCGCGCCGGCCGATGGGATCGAGCGCGCTGACCGGCTCGTCCAGCAGCAGGACCGCCGGCCGGGCCACCAGGGCCTGGGCGATGCCCAGCCGCTGGCGCATCCCGCCCGAGTACGTCTTGCTGGGTCGGTCGGCCGCATCGGCGATGCCGACCAGCTCGAGCACCTCGCGGACCCGCGTGGCGCTCGGTCGCGCCTCCGGCGGGTAGAGCGAGCCGACGTACTGGACCGTCTCGCGTCCGCTCATCCAGCCATAGAAGCGAGGCTCCTGGCCGAGATAGCCGACCTGCTGGCGGTACGCGGGACCGGCCTCAATGCCGATGCCGGCCACGGTGGCGCTGCCGCTCGTCGGCCGCGTCAGGCCGGCGAGCATCTTCAGGGCCGTCGTCTTGCCGGCGCCGTTGGGTCCCAGGAAGCCGTAGATGCTTCCGGCCGGGACCTCCAGGGTCAGGTCGTCCAGCGCCTGAACCCCGGGATAGTGCTTGGTCAGTCCGGCCGTGGTGATGGCCGCCTGGGTTGTCATGAGTCGATTCCTCCGAGTTGGCGAACTCCCTGGTTCGCTGCTGCGAGCATCGGCCTCCATTGCGCCGATGTCGTCCATCCCCGGTCTCGATTCGATACGAGATATTCGGACCGAGCGCGTACGTCATGGCCGATACCGTGGTATCGGTCCCGGCCAATCCGTACGATGTGCGCCATGACGTATCCGAGCCACAGCGGCGAACGGCTGGCCGTGCTGCGGCCCGAGGCAGGCCACGACTCGCTCAACGTGGGAACCACGACGGCCCGGCTGGTGGCGACGGGCACACTGACCCAGGGCGACTACGGGCTCTTCCGATGGGAGATGTCCGGTGCTGCGGGCGGGGCGGATCCGCATTACCACACCACGTTCGCCGAGGCCTTCTACATCCTGAGCGGGCGAGTCCAGCTGTACGACGGCAGCGGTTGGACGGAGGGCGGACCTGGCGACTTCCTGCACGTCCCGCGGAACGGCATCCACGGCTTTGCGAACGAGTCAGGCGAGCCGGCATCCATGCTCATCCTGTTCGTGCCCGGCCCGCCGCGCGAGGAGTACTTCCGCGAGCTCGGAGAGCTGATCGCATCGGGACGCCAGCTGTCAGAAAGCGAGCGAGCCGCCTTCCTGGCGCGCCACGATCAGTATTCGGCGCCGGCGGGATAGCTAGTCGCTGCCGGGTCGGACAAAGCCGGTTTCGTAGGCGAGGACCACCAGCTGGGCGCGGTCGCGCTGTTCCAGCTTTCCGAGCAGATGCGAGACGTGTGCCTTGACGGTCGGCTCCGCCAGGGTCAGCGCCTCGGCAATCTGGCGATTCGACATGCCCTGGGCAACCAGCTTCAGGACGTCCCGCTCCCGCTCGCTCAGATCGGCCAGGCGCGCCGCGTGCGTCTCGTCCGCCGGGACGGCCAGGCGTGCGAATCGGTCCAGCAGACGCTTCGTGACCGACGGAGCGATGAGCGCCTCGCCCGACGCGACGATGCGGATCGCGCGCACGAAGTCGTCGGGCGGGACGTCCTTGAGGAGAAAGCCGCTGGCGCCGGCGCGGATCGCCTCCACCGCGTTCTCGTCCGCATCGAATGTCGTCAGCACCAGGATCTTCGCGACTCCTTCCGCCGCCAGGCGTCGCGTCGCCTCGAGGCCGTCCATGACCGGCATGCGCAGATCCATGACGATGACGTCAGGTTGGAGCGCGGTGGCCATCTCGATCGCCTGGCGCCCGTTGGCCGCCTCGCCAGCTACCTCGATCCCCCCTTCGTCGGCCAGGATCATGCGGAAGCCGGTTCGCACCAGCTGCTGGTCGTCGACGAGCAGGACGCGGATGCTCATGAAGCCTCCGCGATCGGGAGGAGGGCGCTGACCCGGAAGCCCCGCGGGGTGGGCTCTGCGGTGAAGGTTCCGCGGAAGAGGGCGACCCGTTCCCGCATCCCGACCAGGCCACGTCCGTCGTGTGCCGGTTCGACGCTCGGTCTGGCCTCTGGACCACGCTCATCATCGATCGAAAGATGCAGGGCCGTCGGCTCGTATCGAATGGTCACGTGCGCCCGCCCGCCTCCGCCGGCATGCTTGAGCGAGTTCGTCAGGCTCTCCTGGATGATCCGGTACGCCGATGCTTCGAGGCCCACGTCCAGCTTTGGGCGCGCGCCGGTGATCGAGAGCTCGACGGCCAGCCCCGCGGCCCGAACCTGCTCGAGCAGATCGCCGAGCCGGTCGAGGCCGGGCATCGGCTCATCGGTCTGGTCGCCCAGCATGGCCAGCATCCGGCGCATATCGGTCAACGCTTCCCGACCGCTCCCGTTGATCGACTCCAGGGCCTTGCGGGCGTCGGCAGGTCGGCCCTCGAGCGCGCGGAGGCCGCCGCCCGCCTGGATCACGATCACGCTGACGTGATGCGCGACGGCGTCGTGCAGCTCCCGGGCGATGCGTTCGCGCTCCTCGAGGACGGCGGTTCTCGCCCGTTCGGTCCGTTCGCGCTCCAGCAGTGACGCGCGCTCCTCGACGGCGCGGGTATACAGGCCGCGGACACGTGCACCGTCACCGACGAGCCACGCGACCCCGAAGACGACTTCGGTCTGAATGAGTGCCTGCAGCGCCGATGGGATCGGCTCTTTGGCGATGAAGATGACGCCCACGATCGCGCCGGTCAGCACCGCCAGCGCGACGGAGATTCGGCGCTCGAGCCGCTCGCCGATGGTGAAGAGGGCGACCAGCACACCGAGCCCACCGCGCAGGCTCTCGCCCTCCGGCACGATGAGGAGGTGGACGATCATCGCGCCGACGACGATCAACAGCACCGTCACCGGGAACCGTCGCCGCCACGCGAGCGGGACGGACTCGAGGAGGAGGAGCACCGCGGTCAGCGCGCCGGAGCCGCCCACATCGTCCGATCCGCCGACGAAGGCGAGCATCGACAGCGCCGCCAGACCGAGCGCGATCGCACTGTCGACCACCATCGGATTGGACGACAGCAGCGCCCTGACGCGGTTCATGCTGGAAGGCCGGTCGGCTGGGTCATTGGCCTTCGTTGCTCGGGAAGAGTCGCCCGATTCTAGCCTGCGCCCGCCTCGGCCGAACGGCGCTCAGGGGCGATGTTCGCGTTGAGGTGGAAGACGTTGTCCGGGTCGTACCGGCGCTTGATCTCCGCCAGACGGGCCAGCTTGGCGGCGTTGTACGCGCGCCGAACGCCGGCCTCGCCCTCGTCCATCAGCGTGTTCACATACACGCCGGTCGCGAAGGGCTCCATGGCTCGGCCGTAATCGCGAGCAGCGGCGATCCGCTCCTCGTCCTCGGCCGCGTCAAGCCACGTGGTCGACCCGCCCCATTCGACCAGCGTGCGCCGATGGCTGAAGGCCGCGTCATCATCGGCCACGTCGCGGATCGCACCACCGTACGACTGCAGGCCACCGTTCGGCAGCCGGCTCCAATTGGGCTCGACTCCCGACGTGACACCCCGCCCGATGAAGGCGTCGATGGCCGCGTCCGAGAGCTCGCCCAGGTAGTGGCCCTTCATGTAGCGGCGTTTGCCATGGTGGTGCACGTCATCGGCGATGCTCTGCAGATCGACGTAGCGCATCTCCTCGACCTCTTCCGCCAGCGCCTCGCCCGTGTCCCGGAACCGTTCGAGGTAGCGGCGACCCTCGCCGAGGTCGCCCACCCACGTGAAGCCGATGCCGACCACCGACCGCCCACTCAACCGATCCGGCAGCGAACCGTCTTGGGCGGCGGTGAACACGTCGGCGGTGAGCGTCGCCTGCCGTGGCGCATCGGGCAGGAGGTCGCGCCAGGCGCGCAGCGCGGCAGGGGCATCGTCGGGGTCGAAGTAGCGGTCGACCGCCAGCACGGTGTGGCTGAGCGGGTGGAGCCGAAATTCGAACTCCGTCACCACCCCGAAGTTGCCGCCACCGCCGCGGAGGCCCCAGAACAGGTCGGGGTGCTCATCGGCGCTCGCGCGGACGGCCTCGCCATCAGCCGTCACGACCGTGTACGACGCCACGTTGTCGCACGCCAGGCCGAACTGGCGGGCGAGCCAGCCCATGCCGCCACCCAGCGTCAGGCCGCCCACGCCGGTATGCGAGACGTTCCCTGCAGTCGTGGCCAGGCCGTGAGGCTCGGCGGCGCGGTCAAGATTCCGCAGCAGTGAGCCGCCCTGGACGTAGGCCCGGCGCGTGCCGGCATCGATGCGAACCGCGCTCATCGGGCTGAGGTCGATCATCAGGCCCCCATCCGGCACCGAGTAGCCGACGATGCTGTGGCCGCCGCACTTCACGCCGATCTCGAGGTTCTCCTGGCGGGCGTGGCGGAGCGCGGCGGCCACATCCTCCGACGTGGTGCAGCGCGCGATGAGGACCGGGCGTCGGTCGACCATGGCGTTCCAGATCTCGCGATGCTGGTCGAAGGTCGCGTCGCCGGGCCGGACGAGCTCTCCGGCGAATCCGGGAATCGTCGCCGTTGCCATGCCTTGTCCTCTGCAGGATTGCCCATTAGACGCCGGATGCCCCGGTGAGTCATCGGTCGGTCGCGTTCATCCGCAATGCAGTGGGTCGCTGGGTGGGACTATCGGCCACTCCTTGGCCGATCTAGACCACTCCTGGGAAAGTCGGCCAAGCTTGAGGCGCTTGCCTGGCCGTTCGTGGTTCAGTCGCGGGACAAACGGCCACTTTCTTGGCCGATATTCCCGGCGCGTGACTAGCCCGGGTCAGCCGAGATGGGCGGCATGGAGCTCGACCGTGCCCTGGACGCCCTTGAGCTCGACCGGGCCGATGGGCGTGAAGCGGCAGCCCGAGTCGCGTGACTCCTCGACGACGTCGGTAGTGACGAGAACCTCGCCGGGCCGTGCGTAATCAGCGATCCGCGCGGCAATGTTCACCGTCCGCCCGAAGTAGTCGCCCTCCTGGAACAGCACCGGCCCGGCATGCAGGCCGACGTGGGCGGGCGGAAGCCCGACCTCGCGAACGCCGTCGACCATCTCCAGCGCTGCGAGCACGCCGCGGCCCGGCTCCCGGAAGTGGACCATCACGCCGTCGCCCAGCCACTTCACCGGGCGGCCGCCGCGGTCGAGCGAGGTGCGGGTGACGAGCCGGTTCAGCGACGCCGCCAGGTCGGCGGCGGCTTCGTCCCCGTGCTCCTGCGTGAGGCGGGTGTAGCCGGTGATGTCGAGGAAGCAGATGGCCGGCGGGCTGGTCGGGCGCGTCATGAGGCCGGCATCGGTCAGGATCGTCTCGAAGCCGCTGATGATGTTGGCGCCCCAGGCCTGCGCCTGTTGCGCGTGCCAGGTCGCCACGAGGGCCGCATCGGTGGCGGGTTCGAGATCGGGAGTGCCCTCGGCAACCGATGCGAGCTCGATGTCGCGCACGCTGGCGCCACGCGCCAGCATCGGCTCCATGAGGTCGCTGCGCCAGGCATCGCCCTGGGTCTCCGCCAGCCGGCGCATGCCATCCCCCATCACCCGCAGCTGCCGCTCGACCGACCGAGGGCTGATCCCGCTTGCCAGCAACGCGTCGATGTAGGTGACGAGGATGTGCTCGTCCTCGCGCATGCGGTCGTCAGGGGTTGGAAGCGCACCGCCCGTGGTCTCGCGAGCGACCAGCAGCAGGTTCAGTGGCACGCCCGTGCGCTCGCTCACCTGGCCGAACGTCTCGTCGCTCAAGGTCGCGAAGCGCTGGTAGGACGGCGTGTCCATGAACGCCAGCGACAGCCGCCCGCTCTTCATGCCCGCCGATAGCGCCTCCAGGCCGATGCCGGCGTTCTCGAGCGTCTCCGCCATCTTCGCGCGTCGGACGTCGCCCTTCGTCAGGCGGCCGTCTGCATCGGGCTTGACGATGCCGAGCTCGATGAGCCGGTCGAGGTAGGCATCCGGAAGCCCCGCCTTGCTGGCCGCCTGCGCAACGGTGAGGTCGCCCATGGCGGGAGGATAGTCCTCACCACGCTCACCGGGCGGCCCGGGCGCTATGCGCGGCGATACCGCTTCGCGCGCCGATACATCCGCCTAAGGCTCGACAGATCGAGCCATGTTCACAGGAGCGCTCGGGCGCGCTGCATTCCCTCGATGAAGCGAGACTGGGTGAGCGTGAGATGCGCGCCACGGTGACGCTCATGCGCATCGGGACTCGATAGATCGCGGAAACGGAGCGCGCCGGGACCATCACGCGCGAATGGCTCGATGTATCGAGTCAGGACGGGAGCCGCGCGACCCAGATCTCCTCGTGCGGCCACTTGTGAGCCCATTCGGGCTTGACGTATTCGTAATACGAGTGCTCCGTGGCATCGGGCGGCGCGAACAGCTCGACCAGCCGTTCGATCTCGAACCCGTTCGCCCGCAGCAGGTCGATCCAGTCGCTGTGCGAGATGTGGTACTCGATCCCCGTTTCGCCGGGCCACTGATACCGATAGGCGCCGAGCTGGGGCCGTTGGAGCGTCTCCGAGGTCCCGCCCTCGTCGATGGCGCACAGGTAGCTCACGAACGAGTTCGTCAGGAATACCAGCCGCCCACCGGGGCGCAGCAGTCGGGCCGCCTCGGCGACCCACATCTTCGGATCGGCCCACAGCGATGCGCCGAACTCGCTGAAGGCGAGATCGAACGACGCATCCGGCAGTGGCACCCGCTCCCCCGGCGCCTCGACAAGCGGGAACGTGACCCCCGTTCGTTTCATCATCCGTCGCGCTGTTGCGAGCTGCGCCGGCGTCGGATCGACGCCCACCGGGCGCGCGCCGCGGTGCGCGAGCTGCGCCGAGAAGTATGCGGTCCCGCAACCGAGCTCCACCACGTCGAGCCCGTTCACGTCACCCAGGGGTGAGCCGATGGCGTCGTCGCGCACGCCGAAGACGCCCCAGGTCAGCTCCTGCGGCTCCCACGCACGATCCGCCTGGCCGTCGGTGAACTCCGCGTTCACCTTCGTCCAATCGGCCACGTTGGCCGCGATCGAATCGGGCAGGTCCGATTGCTCTTCCGTCATCGGCGTCACCTTATCGGCCTGCGCGACATCGCAAAGGCCCTGAGCAGCACGGCGGCATGAAGCGTGCACTTCGCACGCTCGACCGCCTTCCAACGAGGCGGACGAATGGAGGGCAACCGATGCCGGACCCAGCCAAGATCGTGAAACAGGTCGGCCGAACGGCCGGAAGGACCGCCGGCAAGGTGGCCGGCACCGTGGGCGACGTCGCGAGCGGCGCCGTCAAGGCTGTCGGGAAGGCGCTGCCGATCGGCGACGACGCAAAGCGGTCATCGGCCCGGAAGCGGTCGACCGCATCCTCGGCGAAGTCCTCGACCTCGAAGCCAACAGCGTCGAAGTCACCCGCGAAATCGGCGGCGCCGAAGTCGACCACCGCAAAGCCGACGACCGCAAAGCCGACGGGCGCAAAGCCGAAGGCCACGGCGCCGAAGTCGACCACCGCAAAGTCGACGACCGCGAATGCGCCGGCCAAGAAGGCGCCGGCCAAGAAGGCGCCGGCCAAGAAGGCGCCGGCCAAGAAGGCCAGCACGCGGAAGGGCAGCCCGAAGAGCTAACCAGCCGTTGGTCCCGGCTCGACCGGCGTCGGTCCGGCGTCGGTGATGGCAGCGTCGAGCGCGTCCTCGAACGACAGCGCGGCGCCATCGGCCCAGACCGCGTCGAGTGTTGCCTGCGGAAGTGCGCCGCGCAGACGCCGAACGGCTGCGTCGTGGGCGACGAGCTCGGCGCCCTCGAGGCCCAGGCCCAGGCCGCGACGCATGGTCTCCGCGGCCCCGAGGAACCGCGCGGCGGCAATTGGATCGGCCTCCGCGCGGGCGCAGCCCAGCAGCTCGACGGGCCAGGCCGCCGTCTCGCGCGCGCCGATCTGGCGGCACATGGCGAGCGATCGCCCGAGATGCTCGACCGCATCGTCGAGTCTCCCGGCGTGGACGCCGATCGCGCCGAACGCGGCGTGGACGCGCGCCGTCCCGAGCGGGTCTCCGCTCGCCGTGAACGCGTCGAGCGCGTCGGCGAAGAGGGACCGAGCCCGCTCGTAGTCGCCGCCGTCGAGGGCGACGTAGGCGAGATTGAAGGTCGACATCGCGAGGAGGAATTGGTCGCCGGCCCCCCTGGCCCAGTCGCGAGCCCGCTCGACGTAGCGTGCGGCGGCAGCCGGATCATGGACGCCCAGCGACGCCCGGCCCAACACCAGCAGCGACTGCGCGACGTGTCGCTCGTCCCCGAGGCGCTCCGCGATCGCCAGGCGCTCCCGACCGCGGGCCTGTGCGGCCGGCCAATCGGCCTGCTGAACGGCGAGCACCGACTCGCCGAAGAGCGCCTGCATCCGCGGGACGTCGAGGTCGGGGTCCGACGGATCCGCCGCGTCCAGCGCCGCGGCGAGCCATCGCCGGCCCTCGACGACTCGCGCGAGCCTGACCCAGGCGTCGGCGGTCGCGCCGGCCAAGCGCAACGCGAGGTCGGATCGGCCTCGATCGAGCGCCCAGCCGATGGCCTCGGCGATGTTCGCAAGCTCCGGCTCCATCGAGTCGACGCGTTGACGGCGCGTGGCCGAGCTCAGGTTCGTCGCTTCCGGAGTCATGAGATCGATGAAGTACCGCGCGTGCGCCTCGCGGATCGCATCGGCCTCCGGGTCATCGGCCAGTCGCTCGCCCGCGAATGCAGCGATGGTCTGGAGCAGCGTGAAGCGCCCGCCGTCGAGCCGCCGGACGAGGCTCTTGTCGACGAGCGCGGCCAGCGTCTCGAGATCGGCCTGGGTCACTGCCTCGACTGCCGCGAGCGTGAAGCCACCGTTGAACGCGCCGAGGCTGCGGAAAGCTCGCTGCTCATCGGCCGACAGGAGGTCATGGCTCCACTCCAGCGTCGCGCGCAGCGTGCGTTGGCGATCGGGAGCGTCTCGACGGCCTCCGGTCAGCAGCGCCAGCCGGTCATCCAGGCGGGCGAGCAGCTCGGTCGGCGGCAGGAGCGACGTCCGCGCCGCGGCAAGCTCGATCGCCAGCGGCAACCCGTCCAGGCGACGACAGATCTCGAGCACCGCCGCGCGCGGCTCCGCATTCGTTGCGCGCTCGTCGAAGAGTCGAGCGGCATCCTGCAGGTCCATCGGCTCGACGGCAAACGCGCGCTCGGCGGCGATCCGCAGAGGCTCGCGACTGGTGGCCAGGATGCGCACACCGGTCGTGCCGGCCAGCAGGTCGGCCAGCGCGGGTGCCACGTCGATCACCTGCTCGAGGTTGTCGAGGACGAGCAGCAGCCGCTTCGAGCCGATCTGCGCATCGAGCGAGCCCGCACCGGACATCCCGAGCGTCCGGGCAACGGCCGGCAGCACCAACGCAGGGTCGCGGACGGCGCTGATCGGCACCCACCAGACGCCATCGGGATAGTCGTCGACCGCATCGGCGGCCGCATGCAGCGCCAACCGCGTCTTGCCGGAGCCGCCGGGACCGGCGAGCGTGAGGAGCCGGTGCGCACGCAACAGCTCACCGATGGCGCCTAGCTCGCGCTCCCGGCCGATGAGCGGGTCGGCGACGACCGGCAGGTTCGACTGGTGCAGGGTGCGGAGACGCGGATACTCGCCGTCGCCCAGCTGCCACAGGCGCTGCGGCGCGGTCAGGTCCTTGAGCCGGTGCTCCCCGAGGTCGTGCAGCCCGACCGCATCGTCGAGGAGCGCGCGAGTCGCCTGGCTGACGACCACCTGTCCGCCGTGACCGGTCGCCATGATTCGCGCCGCCCGATGCACGTCCATCCCGACGTATCCCTCGGGCGTGACGTCCGGCTCGCCGGTATGGATGCCGATGCGGACGCGAATGTCGCCATCGGCCAGGGCCCGCTGCGCCTCGAGCGCGGCCGCGGCTGCTTCCTGCGCCGATGCGAACGCGAAGAAGAACGCGTCGCCCTGGGTGTCGACCTCGACCCCGCCGTGGCGGCCGAAGGTGTCACGCACCGTCCGCCGATGCGCCTCGAGAAGCTTCGCGTACTCCGGCCCGCGCTCGTGCAGGAGGCGGGTCGACCCTTCGATATCCGTCATGACCAGGGTGACGGTGCCCCGTGGAAGTTCCGGACGGCCGGGACGCGCGGGTGGCTCGGCGGGCTCGGCGGACTCGTCGGGCTCGTCGGGCTCGGCAGGCTGTCGGCTCATGGCCGGCCTATCCTAGCCGTCGCATTCCTCCGATCGGGAGCGGCGCAAGGTCAGTCGCCCGGGGTCGGGTCCTCCTTGGGCGTCCGCTGCGCTGCGGAGTGCGCGACCGCGAACGCGCGGCCCTCGTCACCGTACTGCTCGAGCGCGCTGTTGAAGGCCTCGAGGAACGCCTCCTTCTGATGGTGGCTGTACTGGTCCACCTGCTTCCCGGGCAGGTCCGAAATCTTGTCGTACGGCATCGGATTCTCCTTTCAATCGCGGTGTTCCACCCCACGGGAACAACGGACACTCAGTGGCCGAAATTCTCGTGGGGCGGCAGGTCCAGCCATGCAACGGCCGATCAGCCTGGCCGGGGCTCTCGTGGCACGAGAATTCGGCCACTCATTGGCCGTTCGTCCCACCCCATGAGAGTCGGGCGCGGACATGCGCCTGCTCTTGCACGCGAAGTGCCTGGGGTAGGATGGTCCGCTCATGACCCAGACCACCTTCCCGCCGGCTGGCCCGGCAGCGACCACCTCCCCTGCCGACCTGACCGCGACGCTCGAGCAGTACCGCGCCGAGCTGACCGGCTACTGCTACCGGATGCTCGGCTCCGCCTTCGAGGCCGAGGATGCGGTGCAGGACACGTTCGTCCGCGCCTGGCGTGCGATGGACCGATTCGAGGGCCGCTCCGCCCTCCGGTCCTGGCTGTATCGAATCGCGACCAACGTCTGCCTTGACATGCTCGGGTCGAAGCAGCGTCGCGCGCGGCCGATGGACCTCAATCCGGCCCTGACCGCGGACCATCCGCTCGGCACACCACTGCCGGAGGCCGCATGGATCGAGCCAGTGCCGGACGCGCGGGTGGTGCCCGATGGCGATCCCGCCGACGTCGCGCTTGCGCGTGAGTCGGTGCGGCTGGCGTTCGTGGCGGCCCTCCAGCACCTCCCGCCGCGCCAGCGCGCGGTCCTCATCCTGCGCGAGGTGCTGCGCTGGCGAGCCAGCGAGGTGGCCGAGCTGCTCGACATGACGGTCGCATCGGTCAACAGCGCGCTTCAGCGCGCACGAGCCACGCTTGCGAAGGTCCAGGCCGATGACCCCGACGACGCGACGCCCATCGGCCCCGATGACGAGGCGCTGTTGCGCCGGTATGTCGATGCGTTCGAGCGCTACGACATGGACTCGCTCACGTCGCTCCTTCGCGAAGACGCCAAGTGGAACATGCCGCCCTACGAGCTCTGGCTGCGGACCCACGAGGACATCGTCAAGTGGTGCCTCGGCCCAGGCATCGGCTGCCAGGGCTCGCGACTGGTGCCGACGTTCGCAAACGGCTCACCGGCCTTCGGCCAGTACAAGCCAGGGCCGAACGGCGAGCTGCTGCCGTGGTCGCTCCAGGTGCTCGAGCTGTCCGATGGCCGCATCAGTGGCATCACCTTCTTCCTCGACACCCAGAAGTTCTTCCCGCTCTTCGGGCTGCCGCCGCGCTTCGAGGCCTGACGCTCGGCTCAGCCCGAATTGGTCTCGCCAGGCGAAGCACAGCCGCAGACGTCGCACACGCCGGCGAGATCCAGCAGCTCGTGGAGCTCGGGCGACACGCCGCGCAGGCGCAGCCGAACCCCCAGGCGGCGGGCGTGATACGCAACGCGGCACAGGTGATGCACGGTCGACATGTCCGGCCGCGTCACGCCAGCCACGTCCAGCTCGACGATCGGTTCGGCGCTCAATCGGCCCTCCTCACCATGCAGACGGTGGCGGCAGCCGAAACTGATCGGCGCGCGAGACCGATGAGTCCGCCGAGGCGCACTCGTCCTATTCACTGAACGACCGATCCAGGGAGCCTTTCCGTGACCACGACCAGCTCGAGCCAGCTGCCCACCGATATCGCGGGCCGCATCATCCGACCCGACGATCCCGACTACGATGCGACGCGCCAGATCCTGAGCGGTGCGTACGACCGCCACCCGGCCGTCATCGTGCGTGCCGCGGACGCCGATGACGTGGCGCGCGTCATCCGCTTCGCCCGCGAGACCGGCACGGAGCTCGCCGTGCGAGCCGGCGGCCACAGCAACGCCGGCCACAGCAGCACCGAAGGTGGCATCGTGCTCGACCTTCGCGACATGAAGGCCCTCGTGATCGATCCCGACTCGCGGACCGCGTGGGCCGAGGGCGGCCTCACCGCCGGCGAGGTGACCGCGGAGCTGGCCGAGCACGGATTCGCGATCCCGTTCGGCGACACCGCATCGGTCGGCATCGGTGGCCTCACGCTCGGCGGCGGCGTCGGCTACCTGGTGCGCAAGTACGGGATGACGATCGACAACCTGCTGGCCGCCGAGATCGTCACCGCCGATGGCGAGCTGCTGCGCGTCGACGCCGATCAGCATCCGGACCTCTTCTGGGCCATCCGCGGCGGTGGCGGCAACTTCGGCGTGGTGACGCGATTCCAGTACCGGCTCCAGCCGCTCGACGGCATCGTGGGCGGCATGCTCGTCCTGCCCGCCACGCCGGACACCGTTGCGGGCTTCATCGCCGCCGCCGAGGCCGCGCCCGAGGAGCTGTCGACGATCGCGAACGTGATGAGCGCACCCCCGATGCCGTTCCTGCCCGAGGAGGCGCACGGCAAGCTGGTGATCCTGGCCATGCTCGCTTATTCGGGCAACGTCGCCGACGGAGATCGCGCCCTGGCGCCGTTTCGGGCGCTGGCCGAGCCGCTGGCCGACATGCTCCGCCCGATGAGCTACCCGGAGATGTTCCCGCCTGAGGACCCGGAGTACCACCCAACCGCCGCGGCAACCACGATGTTCATCGATCGCGTCGATCGAGACGTGGCGGAGACCATCCTCCGCCACCTCGAGGCCTCGGACGCCACCATGCGCGTCGCGCAGCTGCGGGTCCTGGGCGGCGCGATGGCGCGCGTCCCCGCCGACGCAACCGCCTTCGCACATCGGTCGAGCCGGATCATGGTCAACCTGGCGGCCTTCTACGGCGCCGATGACCGCCAGCGGCGGGAGGCGTGGGTCGCAGACTTCAAGGCCGCCCTCGACCAGGGCGACGCGGGCGCCTACGTCAACTTCCTGGTCGACGAGGGCCCCGACCGCGTCCGTGCGGCCTACCCGGGCGCGACCTGGGATCGGCTGGCGTCAGTCAAGGCGAAGTACGACCCGACCAACCTGTTCCGGCTCAACCAGAACGTCCCGCCGGCAGGCTCCTAGCCGCCGAGGCTCTCCACCAGCTCGAGGAGCGACGGGCCGCCATAGCTCTGCGTGAGCGCTGCTTCCAGGTCGGCACTGGGCGCATCGGCGGCGATGGCGATGGTCAGGTTCTCTTCGCGCAGGTGCACGAGCAGGGTGGTGGTGTCGTACATCAGCCCTGAGTGCCCGGGCTCCCAGCGGTGGCCGAGCGGCAGGAGCTGCGCGCCAAGGCCGTAGTAGTCGCCATCGGTGAAGTCGAGCATCCGTCGCGTGTCGGCGGCGCTGATGATGTGGCCGGTGTAGAGCGCCTGACCCCAGCGCGCCAGCTCGGTGGGCGTCGAGACCATGGCGCCGGCCGTCCAGAACGCCGTGCTCCACGCCGCCGGCAGGCGCGGGTCATCAGTCGCCAGCATTCGCGTGTGCTCCAGGGCCATCGGCGCGCGGAAGCGATCCTGGATCTCCTGCTCCACCGTGCGACCGGTGACGTGCTCGATGACGAGGCCCAGCAGGTAGTAGTTCGTGTTCGAGTAGTGGTATCCATGCCCCGGCGGGAAGTAGTTCTCGCCGATCGGCCGCAGCACCCCGTTCGAGCTGAGCGACGTGTCGGGCGCGCCCTGCAGGATCCCGAGCGCCGGCTGGTAGAGGTCGGCGATGCCGCTGGTGTGGCCGAGCAGCTGGCGAACGGTCGTGTGCTTCACCAGGCGGACGTTGTGGAGGTACGCCGACGTGCGCTCGTTGATGTTGAGGCGGCCCTCCTCCGCGAGCTGGAGGATGATCGCGGCGGTGAACGTCTTCGTCACGCTCCCGACGAGCATCGAGTCGTCGACGCTCAAGACGTCACCGTTCGTCTCCCAGCCGTCGGCACCGGACCACTGTCGCCCGTCCGCGGTGAGGACGGACATGGACATGCCCGGCGCGATGCTGTTCTCCCGCGCGGCGCGGAGCGCGGTCCAGAGCGCCGCCTGGAGGTCATCCGGGAGCGGTTCCGCGGCCGCGGCCGCCGGCGCGAGGGCCGGCAGGAGCGAGGCGGCGGCGAGGACGAGACCGAGGATGGCTGCCGTGATCAGGCGAAGCCGGGCAGGGGCGTTCGTAAGCTCGGGCACGGGAGGGTAAACACTCCGAATGCGGACGGGTTATGGAATCGGCGTCGGGATCCGCTCGGAATGAAGCCAGGCCCCCTAGCGACCAGTCATATGCGCATATGCATCAGCGCTGGTGCATGTGTGATACTATATGCATATGCGTCGGACGTCAATCCTGCTCGACCCCGGACTTTTGGCTGAACTCGAGCGAATCTCGCGTCGCGAGGGTCGCCCCACGGCCCATGTCATCCGTGAGGCGCTCGAGCGGTACGTCGCGGCTCACGCGGGCGAGGAGCGCAAGCTGCCCGCCTTCGTCGGCCTGGGGCGAGGTCCGGAGGAGCCGGCGAGCGCCGCTTCTGCCGCGGCCGAGCCGGACGCAGCCGGTTGACCGCCGTCATCGACGCCGGGATCCTCTACTCCCTCGTCGACAGCGCAGACACGAACCACGACCGAGCCGTTGCGGCTCTGCAGGCCGAGCCGGAGGCGATCGTCGTGCCCCAGGTCATCATGCCGGAGATCTGCTACCTCATCGGCTCACGCCTTGGCACGGCACAGGAGACCGCATTCGTCCGCTACCTGGTCGACTCCGACTGGCGCCTCGAGCCACTGACCGATGCGGACCTCAACCGGGTCATCGGGCTGATGAGCGAGCTCGCGACGTCAGCCATCGGTTTCGTGCACGCCGCCGTCGCGGCGACGGCCGAACGCATGGCGGCCACGCGCATCTACACGCTCAACCGACATCCGTA
>JAICRD010000236.1 GCA_025937535.1 Chloroflexota bacterium
CGTGCGCAGCGGCGCCCCGAGCGTGAACGAGTGCCAATCCGGCCTCATCGACCGGCTAATGCGCTGCCGAACGCGCAATTTTCAAGTCGACGGTGACGTGAGGCCGTCGAAGTCCCAGACGGAGTCCGTTGGAAGCTCCGGAACTGGCCACGATGCATCCGGCGCGCCGGACGCTCTCACGCCGATGCGAGTCGCCGGAGCACGGTCTGGAGCACGCCGCCGTTGCGCATGTAGCTGACGTCGATCTCGCCATCCAGGCGGGCAACGGCCCGGAAGCGGATCTCGCGGCCGTCCTCGCCGAGAGCGCTGACCGTGACCTCCTTGCGCGGCTTGAGGCCATCGACCAGGCCGGAGATCGAGAAGGCCTCGCGCCCGGTGAGCCCGAGCGACGACGCGCTCTCGCCCGGCATGAACTGCAGCGGCAGCACGCCCATGCCGACCAGGTTCGACCGATGGATGCGCTCGTACGACTCTGCGATGACCGCGCGCACGCCCTGGAGCATCGGCCCCTTGGCGGCCCAGTCGCGAGACGAGCCCGACCCGTACTCCTTGCCGGCCAGGACGATGAGCGGCGTGCCCTCGGCCCGATAGCGCTCAGAGGCCTCGAAGATGCTCATCCGCTCGCCGCTGGGCAGGTGCTCGGTGAGGTTGCCCTCGGCGTCCGGCGTCAGCGCGTTGCGAAGCCGGATATTCGCGAAGGTGCCGCGCATCATGACCTCGTGGTGTCCGCGCCGCGAGCCATACGAGTTGAAGTCGCGTGGCTCGACGCCGTGCTCCATCAGCCAGGCGCCGGCGGGTGAGGTCCGCGCGATCGAGCCGGCGGGCGAGATGTGATCGGTCGTGACACTGTCGCCCAGCACGGCCAGGGCGCGCGCGCCGCTGATGTCATCCGGGTCGGCCGGCGCATCGGCGATGTTCTCGAAGAAGGGTGGCCGCGCCACGTAGGTCGAGGCCGGATCCCATGCGTAGCGGTCCCCGGCGGGCACGGGCAAGCCCCTCCATCGGTCATCACCCTCGAAGACCGATGCATAGTTGCGCTTGAAGACGTCGCCGCTGACCGCCTTGAGCACCACGCTGGCGACCTCCTCGGCGGGTGGCCAGAGCTCGGAGAGCATCACCGGCGTGCCGTCAGAATCGGTGCCGATCGGCTCGGTGGTCAGGTCGATGTCGATGCGTCCGGCCAGGGCGAAGGCGACCACCAGCGGCGGCGACGCGAGGTAGCTCGCCCGCGCCAGTGGATGGATGCGGCCCTCGAAGTTGCGGTTGCCCGACAGGACTGCCACGGCGGCGATGTTGTTCTTCTCGATGGCCTCGGCGATGGGCTCCGCCAGCGGGCCGGAGTTCCCGATGCAGGTCGTGCAGCCGTAGCCGACCAGGTTGAAGCGCAGCGCCTCCAGCGGGTCCATCAGGCCTGCAACCTGGAGATAGTCGGTCACCGCCCGTGAGCCCGGCGCCAGCGACGTCTTGACCCACGGCTTCGTCTGCAGGCCGCGCGCGACCGCGTTCCGGGCCAGCAGGCCGGCGGCGACCATGACCGATGGGTTGCTCGTGTTCGTGCAGCTGGTGATGGCGGCGATGACCACCGATCCGGTGCGCAGCTTGTGCGTGGCGCCATCCAGGGTGATCTCGGTCGCCTTGTAGTGCGCATCGGTCGGGAGCGGTTGGGGGTCGTGGCGTTCCGGTGCCCGCGTGGCATTCGCCCCGGCGTCCGGGTCTCGCGTGTACGCCGGCGGATCGGACGCCGGGAACGACTCGTCGCTCGCCTCGTCGACCGTCCCGCGCGGGCCGTGGACGCCGACGCCCGGGTGCGCGTGCGTCGTCCCGTCCTCGTGGCTGTGCAGGCCGTTCGGGAAGGCCGCCTGGAAGCTGGAGCGCATGTCGGTCAACGCGACGCGGTCCTGCGGGCGCTTCGGCCCGGCCAGCGACGGTGCGACCGTCGACAGGTCCAGGCTCAACGTCTCGCTGAAGGCCGGCTCCGGCGAGTCGTCCGTGCGGAACAGGCCCTGCGCCTTCGCGTATGCCTCGACCCGCTCGACGACGTCGGCTGGTCGGCCGGTCATGCGCAGGTAGCGCAGCGTCTCGTCGTCGATCGGGAACAGCGTGGCCGTTGCCCCGAACTCCGGCGACATGTTGCTGATCGTGGCGCGGTCGGCCAGGGGCAGCTTGGAGAGGCCCGGACCGTAGAACTCGACGAACTTGCCGACCACGCCGTGGGCGCGCAGCATCTCGGTCACGAACAGGACGAGGTCGGTGGCGGTCGCGCCGGCGGGGAGCTGGCCGTCCAGGCGGAAGCCGACGACGATCGGCATCGGCTGATACAGCGGCTGGCCGAGCAGGGCAGCCTCGGCCTCGATGCCGCCCACGCCCCAGCCGACGACGCCCAGCCCGTTGATCATCGTAGTGTGCGAGTCGGTGCCGACCAGCGTGTCGGGCACCAGGACGCCGTCGCGCTCGCTCACCACATCGGCGAGGTACTCGAGGTTCACCTGGTGGACGAGGCCCGTCCCGGGCGGAACCACGCGGAAGTCCTTGAAGGCGTGCTGCGCCCAGCGCAGCAGGGCGTAGCGCTCAGCGTTGCGCTCGTACTCGCGATCGACGTTGATGAGGAAGGCGGCGTCCGAGCCGAACTGGTCGACCTGGACCGAGTGGTCGATGACGAGGTC
>JAICRD010000003.1 GCA_025937535.1 Chloroflexota bacterium
ACACGCGCACCGATCGCGTGACCGTCGTCTCCCGCTCGGGTGCCCAGCACCACGCCATCAGCGTGGACGCGTCGTCGGAGATCGAGGGCGTCATCGGCGGCGCCGATATCGTGGCCATCGAGGAGGCCCAGTTCTTCGACGAGCGCCTGCCGGAGGCGGTCGAGCGGCTGGCCGAGATGGGCAAGCAGGTGGTCGCCACCGGCCTCGATCGCGACTTCCGCGGCATCCCGTTCGGCACCATGCCACGCCTGCTGGCGCTGGCCGACCAGGTCACGAAGCTGACCGCCATATGCGTGGTCTGCGGCGAGCCCGCGACGCGAACGCAGCGGCTCATCGACGGCGCGCCGGCGCCGGCCGATTCGCCGCTGATCGTCATCGGCGGCATGGGCGACGAGACCTACGAGGCGCGGTGCCGGCTGCATCACGAGGTCCCCGGCCTGGGCTCGTAGGTCCTGCGAATGACGTAGATGCCGGCCGTCGCTTGTCGGCGGGCGGATCGGCGGCCTGCGCGTGTCGATCCGCGGAACGCGGCGTCAGGATCGGTCCAGCTGACACACCGATGGAGCCGACAGACCGATGACGATGAATGCCCTGGCCATGCCGGCCGCGACGACCGTGACCCTGCGCGTGATCGACGGTGGCGCGACGCGCCGCAGCGCGACCTGGTGGGAGCGTCGCTCGATGCGGCGCTCGATCGTGGGTGGCTGCCCCGACCACTGGTGGAAGCCGACCGCCACGCGCACCGCCGCCTGCACCTGCGACCGCTTCTGAGCGATGGCGGAGGGGGTGGGATTCGAACCCACGGAGGGCTTGCACCCTCTCCGGTTTTCAAGACCGGCGCATTCGTCCGCTCTGCCACCCCTCCGGGGGCGCGCCATTGTCGCATGAGCGCCTTCAGGCCTCTGCGGCAGCGCGACGGATCTCGCCGACGATGTGCTCGACGAACGGACCGATGCGCTCGGCCAGGTCATCCCAGCCCTCTGGCGCCTGGTCGATGTAGATCGCCCGCGCGCGCTCGAGGACCGGCCGGTGCTCGCCAGGCAGGCGTTCGAGGACCCAGTCGGCGGCTTCGTCCTTGGGACGGATCGCACCGGTGACGAGCGTGGTCCAGATTCGCGCCAGGGTGAGGATGACGTTCCGCTCGTCGCCCTCCAGATCGGCGAGCAGGCCATCCAGGCCATCGAGCATGGCGCGTCGGAGGTCGTCTGCCGGGACGGGATCGAGGAGATCCTCCGGCGGTGGACCAAGCAGTGATCGGCCGCTCTCGAGGAGAGTCGTGATGAGGACGGCGAGGTCAGGATTCGAAGCCGCCATCGTCGGCGTGTCGCCGACGTCGAGCTCATCGCGCATCCACTCGCCGTACTGGAAGTCATGGCGCGGCGGGTAGCGCCAGGGCCGGGCCTCATCGAGCACGACGGCAGTCAGCTCGACCGGGCGCCATGACGCCGGGCGCTGGCCGAGGCGCGAGATCGGCGTCAAGCGCTCAATGAGGTCGCGCCGCTGGGCGGGCGTCATGGCGTGCTGGAGAATCACGACGACATCCAGGTCGCTGCGACGCCGTAGCCCGCCGGCCACCGAGGAGCCATACAGATAGGCCGCCAGGACGTTCGAACCGAGGACGTCGATGGCGGCGGCCACCACCGCGGCGGCCTGATCGTCCTCAGGCGCCAAGCAGTTCGCGGCCGCCGAAGTAGGGCTGGAGGACGTCGGGGATGGCGACCGACCCGTCGGGCTGCTGGTACGTCTCGATGATGGCGGCGACGGTCCGCGGCAGCGCCAGCGCCGAACCATTGAGCGTGTGGACCAGCTCCGGCTTGGCGCCGGCCTCGGGCCGGTAGCGGATGGCCATGCGACGCGCCTGGTAGTCGCGGAAGTTGCTCACGCTGCTCACCTCCAGCCAGCGCTCGACGCCGGGCGCCCAGACCTCCAGGTCGTACTTCCGCGCCTGGACGAAGCCCATCTCGCGCGTGCTCATGAGCAGTACCCGGTAGGCGAGGCCGAGCCGCTGGAGGAGCACCTCGGCGCGCTCGGTCAGCCACTCCAGCTCGGCCTCCGATTCACCCGGACGAACGAGGCTGACCATCTCGACCTTGTCGAACTGGTGGACCCGCAGGATGCCGCGCGTGTCGCGCCCGGCAGCTCCCGCCTCGCGCCGGAAGGACGCGGAGTAGGCGGCATAGCGGCGCGGGAGCGCATCGGCCTCGAGGATCTCGTCGCGATGGAGGTTCGTCACCGGGACTTCGGCGGTCGGGATCAGATACAGATCGTCGCGCGTCGCGACGTACATCTGGTCCTCCTTGTCCGGGATCTGCCCGGTGCCGCGCGCCGAGTCGGCATTGACCAGGACCGGGGGCCAAACCTCGGTCATGCCGTGCTCGTTGGCGTGGACGTCGAGGAACCAGCTGATGAGCGCGCGCTGGAGGTGGGCGCCATCGCCGATGTAGACCGGCCAGCCGGAGCCCGTGATCTTGGCGCCGCGCGCGTTGTCGATCAGGCCGAGGTCGTCCGCGATCTCCCAGTGCGGGCGCCGCGCCCACGGGCCGTACTCGGGATCCGAGTCGTCGACGCGGAGGAGCGGTTCCCCCACCTCGCGCACGACGACGTTCGCCTCCTCGCCGCCGATCGGCACGTCGGCGTCGGGCGGGTTCGGGATACGCAGCATGGCGTCGGCGAGCTCGGCCTGGATCCTCTCGAGCTCCGTCTCGAGCTGCGCGATGCGTTCGCCGACCCGGCGCGACGCCTCCTTGAGCTCGGCGACCTCGCCGCCGTTGGGGTCGGCGCCGCCGCGAATGACCTCGCCGACGCGGCGGCTGGCGTCGTTGCGCTCCGCCTTGAGGGCGTCGGACGCGGCGAGCAGCGAGCGCCGCCGCTCGTCGAGCTCGACGGCGCGATCGACGACGGACGGATCCTCGCCCTTGTCCGCGGCGCCGCGCCGGAGCGCGTCGGGGTCGTCGCGGAGCCGCTGCAGGCCGACGCTCATGCGGCCACCGCCCCGGCGGCGTCGCGCAGCCGATCGAGGACGAAGGAGCGGTCGAGCGCAGCCAGGAGCCAGCCCGCGCGCGGGCCGGAGCTGCGGCCAAGGAAGGCCAGGTAGAGCGCGGCGAACGCTCGGCCGAACGGCAGGCCGCGCTCCTTGGCGGTGCCGAAGATGGCGGCCTGGACAGCCTCGCCGTCCCACTCGGCCGCCTCGAGCGCCGGGCGCAGCGTCGCCAGGTAGGTGCGCTGCGACTCGTCGAGCTCCGCGGCGACGTCCGGCAGCTCCGGCTGCACGGCGATGCGCGCCGACTCGGGCGCGTACGCCTCGAGCCACGCTCGCGCGGCCGCCCGCCGCTCGTCGACGATCGCGAGCTCGCGATCGGTCAGGGCGGCGCCCTTCTCCGCGGTCACGCGCTCCACCGGGTCCACGCCGGGCACCTGCTCGAGGAGCGCGAGATGGCTGAAGGCAGGCCGGTAGGCGGCCGCCTCGGCGCGCACATCGGCATCGGGCTCGACCAGGCTCACGGCGAAGAGGCGCTCGTGATCGGCCGGCAGCTCGCCGCGGACCTCGCGACCGGCCGTCGCGGCGGCGAGGCGATCCGACTCGTCGAACAGGCGCGGGACGGCGTCGGTCCCGTCGGGATCGAACTCGATTGCCGTGTTCGGGCCGGGGCGCAGGAACAGGAGGCGCAGCTGCTCGGGCGGGATGACCTCGGCCACCCGCGTCGCCGACGCGCCCAGTCCCTTGGAGGTCGACATCTTCTTGCCGCGGATGTTGAGGAACTCATACGGCACGTTCAGCGGAGGCTCGTTGCCGAAGACCTCGCGCGCGATAGCATCGGATCGGTCGCGCGAGCCGCCCCTGGTCGACAGGTCCTTGCCGGCCGGCTCGATCGTGACCCCGAACAGGTCCCACTTCGCGGCCCAGTCGACGTTGTACGGCAGCTTGGCACGGCCACCGAAGGGCGAGACGTCGCCGGCGTGGCCGCAGCCGGTCGCCCATTCGACGAGATCGACACGGCACTCGTAGTGAACGCGCTCGCCATCCCAGCCGGTCACGATGGTGGTGCCGATTCGGCCGCAGCTCTCGCAGATGACGAACAGTGGGTGCCAGTCATCGGCATGGTTGACGTTCGCCACTCGCCGATAGATCTCGCGGATCGTGGCGGCCGCGTCGAGGGCGGCGCGGATGTATCGGTCCATGGCGCCCGAGCCATACACCTCGCTCATCCAGTAGTAGGTATCGGGGCGGATGCCGAGCCCGTCGAAGGTGTCGATGAAGACGCCGGCGAAGTGCCGTGCGTACGAGGCGTGGCAGTCGCCCGCGGGATCCGGAACGTGCGCCAGCGGCACGCCCATCGAGCGCTCGATGGCGTCGGGAGTGAGCAGTGCCTGAGCGTCCATCGGATCGAGGTCGTCGACGCCGTAGCGCAGCTCGACCTCGACGCCCGCGTCGCGGAGCGCGCGGGCGATGGTGTCGACCACCACCGGCCCGCGCAGGCTGCCGACGTGGACGGTCCCCGACGGGGTCTTCGAGTCGTTGACGACCTGGCGGCCGACGGCCGACGCCGCGAGCTCGTCAGCCCAGAACACGCGTGCCTAGCCGATGCGGAGCAGCGTGTACTCGATCGGGCCCGACGGCGCCTGCACCGTGAAGGTCTCCCCCTTCTTCAGGCCCATGAGCGCCGACCCGACCGGGGACTCGTTGCTGATGCGGCCCTCGCGGGGCGCAGCCTCGGCCGAACCGACGATGGTGAAGGTCTCCTCGCCGTCGCTGCCCTTGATGACGACCTTCGAGCCGATCCCGACCTTGTCGCCGTTGCCCTTCTCGATGACCGCCGCGTTGCGCAGCTGAAGCTCGAGCGTGGCGATTCGGCCCTCCAGGAACGACTGCTCCTGCTTGGCATCCTCGTACTCGGCGTTCTCACTGAGGTCGCCGTCCAGCTTGGCCTCGTGGATGCGCGCGGCGACGCGCGGACGCTCGACGGTCACGAGCTCGTTCAGCTCGGCCTTGAGCTTCTCGAGCCCCTCGGCGGTCAGGTAGACAGGCTTGGTGTTCATCGTCACGACCCCCTCATCCTCCTGCGGCGGCCCCGCGGTCGGGTCGTCCTGTCGTGGGGTTCGACAGGCCGGCATTCCGCACAATCTGATAACAAAAAACGCTCCAGGCCCCGCCCTCGTCCCATGACGTGGTGCGGCATCTCCTGAAGCTGGCCGTACCCCCAATCTGCGAGAGATGCGGGCCAGGCGTCTTGCGCCGGCGGCTGCCAGCGCCGGCAGATTGTAGGTCGGCGCCCCGGCGAAGTCAAAGGTCTGCGGCCACTCGGTGCGGCCCTCGCGCGAGCTCCTACCGTCGCTCCACCCGACGCGATCCGGCGGCCGGGCTACCTCCCGGTGGCGACCAGCAGAACGATGACCGCCGCGAAACCGATGCGGTAGAGGCTGAAGATCGCGACCGATCGGCGACGAAGCCACGCCAGCAGGAAGCCGATGGCGGCGAGGCCCGCGAGTGCGGCCACCGCGAAGCCGACGCCGATGGCCAGCCACTCGATCGACGTGTGCGTCTCCGTCAGGAGCTTGCGCGAGCCGTACAGGCCGGCGCCGAGCGTGATCGGCGTGGCCAGCAGGAAGCTGAATCGGGCGGCGGCCTCGCGGGTCAGGCCGAGCGCCAGCCCCGCGGTGATGGTCGCGCCCGAGCGACTGATGCCCGGCAGCAGCGCCAACGCCTGCGAGAAGCCAATGGTGACCGCCGTGCCCGTCGTGAGCTCCGAGAGCTCGCGCCGGCGGCTGCCGAGGCGGTCGGCGATCCACAGCGCCGTCGCGCCGATGACCAGGAAGCCCGCAATGATCAGGCGCGCGGCGTCGTTGTCGCCGTGGAAGACGTCCTCGATGACGCCCTCCAGCGCAAACCCGATGATGGCGGCCGGGATGGTGGCCACGACCAGGAGCCAGGCGATGCGCCGGTCCGAATCATCGCCGATGCGCCGCTCGCCTATGCTCGCGAACCAGGCGCGCGCATAGCGGACCCAGTCGCGGGCGAAGTAGATCAGCAGCGCGACGAGCGTGCCGAGGTGCAGGAAGACGTCGAACGCCAGCGATCCGATGAGCCCATCGGCGTCCCATCCGGCGATCCACGGCGCGAGCTCGAGGTGGGCCGACGAGCTGATCGGGATGAACTCGGTCAGCCCCTGCAGGAGCCCGACGAGCGCGGCCTGGATGACGATATCCATGCGTGTGATGAGGCCGCCGCGTCGGGAACGCGGCGGCCTCGGAATTCCCTAGCGGATGAAGAGCGGTGCGAGCACCAGGGTGATCGTCGCCAGCAGCTTCACCAGGACGTGGAGCGACGGGCCGGCCGTGTCCTTGAACGGGTCACCGACCGTGTCACCCACGACTGCGGCCGCGTGTGCCTCTGAACCCTTGCCGAGCACGTTGCCGGCCGCGTCCTTCAGCTGGCCCGATTCGATGTACTTCTTGGCGTTGTCCCACGCACCTCCGCCGTTGTTGAGGACGGTGGCGAGCAGGACGCCGGCGATGGTGCCGACCATGAGCAGGCCCGCGACGGCCTCGTGGCCGAGCAGCAGCCCGACGATGATGGGCGTGGCGACGGCAACAACGCCGGGCAGGACCATCTGGCGCAGCGCGGCCTGCGTGGTGATGTCGACGACACGCGCATAGTCCGGCCGCTGGGTGTAATCCATGATCCCCGGCATCTCGCGGAACTGGCGCCGCACTTCGATGATGATCGCCTGTGCCGCCGTGCCGACGGCCCGGATGGCAAGGCTGGAGAAGAAGTAGACCAGCATGGCGCCGATCATGGCCGCGATGAACACGTCCACGTTGGCGAGGTCCACCGACTCGAGCAGCGTCCCGGCCTCGCGCAGGCCGTTCTCGATCTGGCGCTCCAGGATGAGGTTGACCTTGTCGATGTAGGCGCTGAACAGGAGGAAGGCGGCCAGCGACGCCGACGCGATGGCGTAGCCCTTGGTGAGCGCCTTCGTCGTGTTGCCGACCGCATCAAGGTTGTCCGTGATCTCACGGGCACCCGCCTCGGCATGGCTGAACTGCGCGATGCCGCCGGCGTTGTCGGTGATCGGGCCGAACGTGTCCATGGCCAGGATGTAGGCGGTCGTCATGAGCATGCCCATGGTGGCCACCGCCGTCCCGAAGATGCCGCCGTTACGGGCGCCCTCGATGCCGGCGAAGGCCTGCTCGCCGAGCCAGTGGCTCGCAAACAGGGCGATGCCGATGGTGATGGCGGTCACCGCCGTCGTCTCGAAGCCGACCGCCGTTCCACTGATGATGTTCGTCGCCGGACCCGTCTTCGAGGCCTCGGCGATCTCGCGCACCGGACGGAACGAGCCGGCGGTGTAGTACTGGGTGATGTAGACGAACGCGACGCTGGTGGCGAGGCCGATGATGCCGGCGCCGAAGAACCAGACCCACGGCGGGATGCCGTTGTCCGGCAGCTGACCACCGGTGTCCATCATCACGTACGTGGTGAGGGCAAGGCCTGCGACGGACAGGATCGTGGTGGCCCAGTAGCCCCGGTTCAGGATGTTCATCGGGTTCTCGTCCTCGCGCCCGCGGACGAAGAACATGGCCACGATGGTCGCCAGCAGGCCGAAGCCGCGGACGACGAGCGGGAAGAAGATCCACAGCTCCGGATGCGGCCAGTTGCTGGCGACGGCCAGCCCGTAGACCGCCACGCCGAGGATCATGGCGCCGATGTTCTCGGCCGCCGTCGACTCGAAGAGGTCGGCGCCGCGTCCCGCGCAGTCGCCGACGTTGTCGCCAACCAGGTCCGCCACGACGGCCGCGTTGCGCGGGTCGTCCTCGGGGATGCCGGCCTCCACTTTGCCGACGAGGTCCGCACCGACGTCGGCGGCCTTGGTGTAGATTCCGCCGCCGAGCTGCGCGAAGAGCGCCACGAACGAGGCGCCGAAGCCGAAGCCCACGATCAGGAATGGCGCCTCATCGGGATTCGTGAAGCCGCCGAACGCAGCGAAGATCCCGTACACCCCGAGCAAGCTGAGCGCGACCACCAGGAAGCCGGAGACGGCCCCTCCGCGCATGGCAACCTGCACCGCGCGAACCAGGCTGTGCTGGGCCGCAGCCGCGGTGCGCACGTTCGCCTTGACGCTGATGTACATGCCGATGATGCCCGACGCCATCGAGCACGCCGCTCCCACGAGGAATGCGATGGCCGTGCGCCAACCGAGGTCGAAGCCGAAGATGCTCGTGTCGGCCACCTCGCTGCCCTCGACGAGGCTGATGACGGCGCCGATGACGACCGCGCCACCGAGGGCAAGCACCCCGATGGTCAGGTACTGGCGGCGGATGAAGGCCACCGCGCCCTCGAAGATGATGCCGGCGATGTCGCGCATCGCATCGGTGCCCGTGTCGGCCCGCAGGACGTCCCAGGCGAGGTAGAGCGCAAAGGCGATGGCGGCGAGCCCGGCGAGCGGGATCACGAACGTGATGGGCTGGAGCTCCATGGATCCTCCGAGTGCGGCCGGCGGCCTCCAAGTGGGCGCGCTGAACGGCCGGGGTTTGTCGCACACGAAACGCCGGCGGGGGACGGAGCATGTCTCGTGCCCGCCAGCGCTGGCGGGCGGATTCTAGCAGGTCGCGCCCGGGCGATTCACGGCACCCAGCGCGGCAGCGAGCCGCGAGGGGCGATCTCGGTCCGAGCGCCGCTGGCCGGGTCGACGCGTTCGACCGGACCATCGGTTTCGCCGCGCTCCAGCACGACCACGAGCGCCGGCTCGCCGGGGGCGAACGCCGCGTCGGCGACGGCCTCTCCACCGAGCACTTCCTCCCCGCTCGTCGACCCGGAGCGCGCCGCCACGTGCAGCCTGCCCAGGCCATCGACGTAGGCGACCTCGCCCTCCTGGGACACCGCGACCAGTCGCGAGCCGATGCCGAACGCGGTCGCGGCGGCTGCCGTGCCGGACCGCGCGACACGGAAGACCTGGTCCGCGCGGCCGGGCGCCAGCGGCGTCACCGGCACGTCGAGCTCGTCGCCGTCGCCCTGACCGGCACCCTGGGTGGTGTGGCCGGTGATGAGGATGCCGCTCGATGAGGGCAGCCACAGCGGCGGCCCGCCGGCGACGAACGGCACGACAGTCAGGCGTTCCGCGGCCAGCTCGAGAATGCCGACCGCACCGCTGGCGTCGACGAAGGCCAGCGCCTGCCCATCCGGGGAGAAGCGCGGCGCGCGCAGGATCGAGGACTCGGCGTCGGCGGTGCTGGGCGACGGCGAGGCGACCTCCGCCGATGGCAGCTCGAGCTCCGTGGGCTCGCCGCCCTCGACCTGCCACTGCCACAGGCCGCGGCCGGCGCCCGATTCGGCGTCCGCGCGGCCGAAGACGATGCGTTGCCCATCCGGCGCGTAGGCGGGGTCGTACTCGACGCTGGCGGCGTCGGTCAGGACGCGCCGCTCGGTCCCATCGGCGCGCTGGTAGACGAGGCGCCGCCCGTCGCTGACCACCAGGGAGCTGCCATCCGGCGCGACCGCATAGTCGAGGACCGGGGCGAGCTCGACGGTCAGCTGGCGCTTGCCGGTGCCATCGGGGTTCATTGCCCACACGTTGGCGATGCCCGCGCGGTCGGTCACGAAGGTGACCTGGTTCGAGATGGCGGCCACGGGCGCGCCGGTCGTGAAGCTCCACTCCGTGGTTCGACCCAGCCCGCCGCCTCCCGCGCTCGTGACGCCGGTGCCCAGCGCCACCTCGAAGGTGGTGTTCGCCGGAAGCGGCCCTGACGGCACGAACTGCAGCACGCGGCCACCGCCGTCGTCGGTCGCCTCCTCGCCGGGGAGGGTCGTGACCGAGACGCTGCCCGCGACATCCGGCGTGATGGTGAGTGCGTCGCCGTCGACGGAGTCGGCGTCGACCGGCCGGTCGAAGACGATGGCAATGGGCGAGAAGGGCGCCACGCCGTCGATGCCATCGGCCGGCACGAGGGTCTCCACCGCGAGACCGGGTGCGACGGTCGTGAATCGGAGGGAGATCGGCTCGGACAGGGCGACGCCGGCGACGTCGGTGGCATCATCCTGGATGCTCACCTCGTACGACGAGCCCGGTCGAAGCGGCTGCATCGGAACGATCTCCAGCAGCTCGCCGCTCCAGCGCAGCTCGTGAGGGAACGAGGGCCGCAGACGCAGGGCGCTCTCGACGGACGAGGTGTCCATCAGGCTCGAGAAGGTCAGCGCGATCGGCTCGTCGATCGGCACGTCGGTGGCGGCATCGGCCGGGGACGCCTCGACGAGGGTCGGCCGGCCGGCCGTGCGGAACTCGAACGGCGGCGGCGGCTCACTCATCTCGTTGCCGGCAAGGTCGCGGATGCCGGCCCCGAGCTCGAGACGGTAGGCGGCGTCGAGCGTCAGCGGTTCGCTCGGCGTGAAGATCATGGTGCTCCCGCTCCAGCTCACCGCCCCGTCGACGTCGGGCTGCACCTCAAGCGCCCCGGAGGCGGTGTCCGGCTCGACCGGCTCGCTGAAGACGATCTCGAGGCTGGTGGTGATGAGCGCGACGTCGGGCTCGCCCTCGACCGGCTGGGTCAGGTTCACCTCCAGCACCTGCGGCGCGCGAGCATCGATCGTGCTCGCGACGTACAGGAGGCCAGCCAGGACCAACCCTCCCACGCCGATGACGAGGAGGCTGCGGAGGATCACCGACCGCATCGGCGACGCGACCGACGGTCGCTAGCGATGTCGGAGGCGCGCTGGGAGGATCTGCAGCTCGTCGCGGTACTTGGCGACGGTTCGACGTGCCAGCGCGATCCCCTCTTCGGCCAGCGCGTCGGCGATCTCCTGGTCCGAGAGCGGATGCTTCGGATCCTCGGCCTCGATCATGCGCTTGATCTGGTCCTTCACCCCCAGCGAGGCGGTGAAGAAGTGGCTGAAGGGCACGACCTCGCCGGAGGGGATCATCACGTACTTCTCGGCGGTGGCACGGCTGACGGTGGACTCATGCATGCCGATCAGCTCGCCGACCTCGGCTCGCGTCAGGGGCACGAGGTGCTGGACGCCGTTGACGAGATAGTCGCGCTGACGATCCACCAGCGCCTCGGCGATGCGCTGGATCGTGGCACGGCGGCGATTGATGTTGTCGATGAAGAACTTCGCGCGGCCCACGTACTGGCGGACGTGCTGCTTCTCGACCTCGGTGGTCTCGTTGCTGCGCAGCTTCGAGCTCAGGCTCGAGTAGATCGGCGCCACGCGGAGGCTGAAGCGACGCGACTCGACGACCTCGACGGTGAGCTCGCCGTCGATGTCCCGGATCAGGACGTCGGGCCGGATGATCGGGCGGGAGGCGTCGGGGCTGACCGCGGCGGTGAAGGCGGCCGTCGGATAGGGATTGAGGTTGCCCTTCACGAACTCCCAGACGCCGATGACGTCGCGCTGGGTGATCCCGACCGATGCGGCAACCTCGCGGAAACGGCGTTCGCCGAGGTCCGCCAGGTGTTGCCCGACGACCTCCTCGGCGCGAGCCGGAATCTCCACCTCGCCCTGCTCGCGCAGGTACTCGATCTGCGCCAGCAACGACTCGGTGATGGAGCGTGAGCCGATGCCGATCGGCTCGAGCCCCTTCATCGCTGCCAGCACTTCCTCGACGTCGTCGACCGTGACGCCCGTGGCGTCGGCGATCTCGACATCGGTCTGGGTCAGGAAGCCGTTCGAGTCGAGCGCGCCAATGACGTGGTCGGCGACCGGGTGCAGGCGTGACGGCAGGAGCGCATGCAGGTTCCAGGTCAGGTGGTCCTCCAGCGTGAAGTCGGCCTCGGCCCGAGCGATCGGGTCGAACTCGTCGGCCTCGTCGCGCAGCCTGGTCTGACCGTCGCCAGGGAGGTCATCGGCGCTCGTGAGGCGACCGCCGTCCTCGGCGTCCTCTGCCTTGCGCGGCATGCACTCGGTGCAGTAGTTGCCCGCGATCGGGCTGCCGCAGATCGGGCAGGTCGCCTGCTCCTGCATCTCGAGCGCAGGGTTCTCGTCGAGCTCCTGCGCGATCGCCTCCTGGAGCTCGACGGAGCTCATCTGGAGGATGTAGTTCGCCGCGATCTGCTTCGGGGTGACCTTGACGTGCATCACCGGCTGAAGCTGCTGGCTGATCTCGACGGACATCGGACCTCGCAAGAGTGTGGGAAGGAAGAATTATAGGTTCCGGGGCCCGATCGGCCCCAAGGCGGTCAGGCCGGAGCGGCGTTGACGCGACGGATGACCGGCGTGTCGCCGCCGAGGCCGATGAGGCTGTAGCCGGCCGGATCCTGCGCCAGCCGGTCGCGGTACTCGCGCATCGGCCAACCCAGCAGGGCGCATAACCGAAGTCGGTTCACGTGGTTGTGAGCCACGACGATCGCACATCGGGCACGGTCCTCCGCAAGCCAGGCCTCGAGCGGCTCGAGTATCGCGAAGGCCCGCAATGCAACATCCGCGCCACTTTCGCCATCGGGGCAGCGGGTCGCGTACGGGTCCGCCTCCCACGCGGCGCGAAGCTCCGGGTCGCGAGCGTGGCACTCCTCGGCGGTCAGCCCGTCCCAGGCGCCGTAGTCGATCTCCATCAGCCGGCCGTCGAGCTCGACCGCACGCTCCGGCATCCCCAGCGCCGTCGCGATCGGCGCGGCCGTCTGGCGGCAGCGGAGTGCGGGGCTGCTCAGCAGCCGCAGCTCGTCGTGGGGCAGCTCGGCCAGTTCGGTGGACAGCGTCTGGGCCAGGCGGGCGGCAAGATTCGCGCCCTCGGTGGCCAGTGGCGGGTCGTCGCTCCGACCGAGATTGCGGCCCGCGGCCGAGGCGGCCGTGGTCGAGTGACGCACCAAAATGAGGCTGCCCATGGGCCTGCGAGTCTAGCCGGGTGGTGCGCTATCCTGTCGCGGCCGTCCCCCGCAGCCCAGGCGTCATGACCTACGTCCCCGACGACACCGATGATTCCGGCGCGCCCGCCACCGGCGAGCGCGCCGGTTCGCGCCGTGCCCTGGGATGCGCCTTCGAGATCGTCGAGACGCTCGTCCTGACCCTGCTGATCTACCTCGTCATCCACAACTTCGTGGCCCAGCCGTTCGAGGTGCAGCAGACGTCGATGTTCCCGACCATCGCCGACGGCGAATACATCCTCATCGACAAGCTGACCGTCCGGTTCGACGGCTATCACTACGGCGACGTGGTCGTCTTCAACCCGCCGTCGAGCTCCGGGCTGTCGACCGATGGGGTCCCGTTCATCAAGCGCATCATCGGCATGCCGGGCGACACGGTCAGCCTGGAGAACGGGCGCGTGTTCGTCACGCAGCCGGGCCAGAATCCCGTCCGCATCGACGAGCCCTACGTGCGCAAGACCGATTCGGGCGAGACCTCGCCCACGATCTGCAGCCGACCCGATTGCCCCTTGAGCTGGATCGTGGGCGAGCACGAGTACTTCGTGATGGGCGACAACCGCCCCTCCAGCCAGGACTCGCGCGTCTTCGGGCCGGTCGACGAGGACCTCATCCTGGGTCGCGCCTGGCTGCGCTACTTCCCGCTCGAGCGCGTCGGACTGATCGAGCGCCCGGACTATCCGGCGTTGGACACGGTGACGGCGGGGAACTAGCCGCGGGTCCGCGTGGTCAGGTGCGGGCCGGCTCCTCGGCGACGATCCACGCATCGATCTCGCGCTCGTAGGAGACGAGCGCATCGGCCCCGAACCACAGCGCCAGCTCGGCGGCGGCCGTCTCGGGCGCGTCCGACGCGTGGATGAGGTTGCGAAGGCCACTGATGCCGAGATCGCCACGGATGGTTCCCGGCTCCGCCTCGTTCGGCATCGTCTTGCCCACCATCTTGCGCACCACGGCGATCGCATCCGGCCCTTCCAGGGCGAACGCCGCCACCGGGCCGGAGGTGATGAACTCGACGAGGCCCGCGTAGAAGTGCTTGCCGGCGTGGACGGCGTAATGCTCCTCCGCCATCTCGCGGGAAACGGACAGCAGGCGCAGTCCGACGACCTTCAGGCCCTTGCGCTCGAAGCGGCCGATGATCTCGCCGATGAGGCCGCGCTGCACGGCGTCGGGCTTGGCCAGGACGAGGGTGCGCTGCATTACGAAGAACGTCTCCCGGTGCGAGTGGATCGGCTCCGGCGGTTCGCGGCGCGGTCGTAGGCGTCGGTGGCCTCGACATCGCGTCCCGCGGCACGGAGCAGGTCGCCGTAGAGTAGCAGACGCTCCGCCGCCGCCTGCCGGCCGAGGGTCGGCTCGATGATCGCGACGCCGTCGGAGGCGAGGGCCGGATCGAGCCGAACCGCGAGCGACATCTCGGAGTCGCCGCGCGCGAGGTCGCCTGCGACATAGGCGACGCGCGCCTCCTCGAGCCTCGCGCGCCCCGCCGCCAGGCGCTCGTCGTCGGCAGCCGGGCTCCCTTCCCCGTTCGCCTCGGCAGCGGGCTGCGACCATGGCGGCCGCGCCGGCTCGGCCGGGCCGGGCCGGATGGCGCTCGGCAACGGCCACGCCAGGCGACCCTCGACGCCGCCACGCAGCGCGAATGCCTCGTCGACCCCGATGGCGGCCAGCAGCCGCTCCTGCGCGCCGGCCGCGCGATCCGCCTCCCCGGCGTTCGCCAGCGTCTCGGCGTCGATCAAAAGCGCCATGGGCAGACGGCGCTGCGGGCTCGACGGCCGGATGCCGTCCAGCGCGTGGCGGGCCGAGATCGACCGGCCCTGCCGCCAGAGCGCCTCGGCCAGCAGGAGCCGCAGGGCATCGGCCTCGTCGTCGGCACCCCCGTCGGCCTCGATCCGTGCCAGGCGTCGACGCAGCGTGCCCTCGGCCAGCGACGAGAGGCCGGCGTCGATCTGGGCGCGCGCAAGGCCGAGCTCATCGGCGACCAGGTCGATGAGGTGCGAATCGTCGGTCACGAGCGCAGCGCTCGGGCGAACGGCTTCCGGGATCGGAATGGACCCAGGACGGCGAGCCTCGCCTCGGACGGCGCGATGAAGCGCTGCGCCACGCGAAGGAGGTCGTCCACGGTGACGGCCTCGAGGCGCTCGATGACCTCGTCGACGGTGAGGATTCGCGGCAGCAGCGACTCGCCGCTGCCGATCCAGCCAGCAACCGCACCGGAGTCCTCCATGCGCAGCTCGAGGCGGCCGCGAGTGTAGGCGCGCGCACGTTCGAGCTCGTCGGCGTCGACCGGATCGGTCGTGATGCGGTCGAGCTGCTCGAGGACGGCGCGAACGACGCGCTCGGCGTCCTCCGGGTTGAAGCCGGCATGCACTCCGAAGGTGCCGGTATCGGCGTAGCTGGCGCTGAAGGTCGAGACGTCGTACACCAGCGAGCGCCGCTCGCGAAGCTCCAGGAAGAGCCGGCTGCCCATCCCGTCGCCGAGGATGGCGCCAAGCAGGTCCAGCGCCCACCTGTCCGGATGATCGCGGGCGACGCCGGGCATGCCCAGGCACAGGTTGCCCTGGCTCAGTCGCCGATGCGAGACGCGCAGGGCGCCACCGGGCGCCGGGGCGGGGGCCGGGGCGGCGACCGGCGGCCGACGACGCGGGCCGCCCACGTCGGGCGGGCCGGCGGCATGCCACTCGGCTGCGGCGCGGACGACCTCGTCGTGGTCGACGCGGCCGGCGGCCGCGAGGACCATCGCGCCCGGCCGGTAGGCGGCGCGCCAGTGGCCGACGACGGCCTCGTGCGTGGCGCGCCGCACCGAGCCGATGGTGCCGGCGATCTCACGCCCCAGCGGATGCCGCCCGTACAGCAGCTCGTCGAACAGGGTGAAGACGTGGTCCGACGGCGAGTCGACGTACATCCGGATCTCGTCGACGATCACCGGCTTCTCGGCGGCGAGATCGCGGCGCCTCAGCAGCGGGTGGAGCGCCAGCTCACTGACGGCGTGGAGGGCCGTGTCGACGTGCTCGGCCGGGACCTTGGAGCTGAAGACCGTCAGCTCGCGGTCCGTGCTGGCATTGACGCTGCCGCCGATGCCCTCCACCACCTGCGACAGCGAGCCCGCCTCCGGATGGGCGCGCGTTCCCTTGAAGACGAGGTGCTCGAGGAAGTGTGAGAGGCCGGCGTGCTGCTCGTCCTCGTGGCGGGACCCCACCGGCACGAAGATGGCCACGCTGGCCGAGCGGGCGCCGGGCATCGACTGGGTGACGACGCGAAGGCCGCTCTCGAGCACGCTCCGCTGGTGCCCGGGCGCTGCCGCGGCGACGGCCCGTGGCCGCGCGCGCACGGGCGTGGCGGTCACGGCCCGTCCTCGTCCTCGTCCGACCGCTCACCGTCGGCGGCGTCGGCGTCGGCCGACATGAGCAGCTCCATCTGGATGAAGCGCAGGTCGCGAGCGAGCTCCTCGGCGTTGCGGGGGAGCGGCCGGCCGTTCGGTGGGTGTGCCGCATCGGTCTCTCCGTCGGCGGCGAGGCGCGGTTGGCCGCTCGCGGCGAACTCGAGCACGACGCGCTCGTTGCCGACGGTCAGTGTGTAGACCAGGAGCTGCTCCGAGGTGGTGTCGAACTGGAGGTAGTCGAACGAGTCGAGGTTGACGCAGATGGCGAGCGGCGTGAAGTACGAGGCGATCTCCGGGTGATCCACCACGATGCGCTCAACCCACCCCGTGCCGCTCGACTCGACCTTCGATCCCCGAACGTAGGTGTAGCTGACCGTCTGCTTCAGGAGCGGGCGCAGGATGTTGTAGATGTCGCTCTTTCCGGTGACCACGCCGGTGTTGATGTAGAGCTTGGCGCGCGCGTCTGACATCGGGCTCATGGTAGGGGGATCGCGGGCGAGTCTAGCACCGCCCTCCGCGCCGGAAGGTCCCGCCGGGAACGACTGCTACGATACGGCCCGTGAAGCTGCTGGCGGCCGACATCGGCAACACGAACGTCTCGATCGGCCTCTTCACCGACGACCGACTGGCGCGCTCCTGGCGCGCCATCACGCGTGCGAACGCGACCTCCGATGAAGTTGCGGCCATGCTCACCGGCCTGCTCGCGCTGGACGGGCACCGCCTCGACGAGCTCGACGCGGTTGCACTCGCCAGCGTCGTCCCGCCGCTGACCGAGACGTGGGAGCGCCTCAGTGCCGATCGGATCGGCGTGGCGCCCGCCATCGTCGACGCCGCCTCGCTCGACGGCATCCTCGACATCCGGATCGATCGGCCGTCGGAGGCCGGTGCGGACCGCCTGGCCAACGCGTTGGCCGCGCGGACCGAGTTCGGCGGGCCGGCCATCGTCATCGACCTCGGCACCAGCACGAACTTCGACCTCGTCGACGCCGATGGCGCCTACATCGGCGGGGCGATCGCGCCGGGCATGGGCCTCAGCCTGGAGGCGCTGGTCGGGCGCGCCAGCAAGCTGCCGCGCATCGAGCTGCGGCGTCCGCCGTCGGCGATCGGCGCCAACACCATCCACGCCATGCAGTCCGGAGCGGTGCTCGGCTACATCGGCCTGGTCAGCGGGCTGCTGACCGCGCTGCGCGGCGAGCTGATCGAGCGGTCGCCGCGCGAGACCCGCATCACGGTCGTGGCGACCGGCGGATACACCCACCAGCCGTGGCTGGCCGAGGTGCCCGGCATCGACCGGGTCGAGCCCGACCTCACCCTGCGCGGCATCCGATACGCATGGGCCGCCATCCGCGATCGGTCACGCGCCGCGGCAGGCGAGCGATGAACGAGGGCCTGGGCCCACTCGCCGGTCGGCGCATCGTCGTCGGCGTCTCGGGCAGCATCGCCGCCTACAAGGCGGTGAGCCTGGTCCGCATGCTGGGGGACCGAGGCGCCGTGGTCGACGTCGCCATGACCGCCGCGGCGACGCGCTTCGTCGGTCCGCTGACCTTCGAGAGCCTCACCCACCGGCCCGTGCTCGACGACGTCTTCGAGCTCGACGCTGAACAGCAGATCGCGCACATCGAGCTGGCCGAGGCGGCCGATGCGATCGTCCTCGCCCCTGCGACCGCCAACCTCATCGGCGAGCTGGCGGCCGGCCTGGTGGGTGACGCGGTGACCGCCATCGCGTGTGCCAGCCGCGCACCGGTCATCGTGGCGCCGGCGATGGACGCCGGCATGTGGACGCACCCGGCCACGCAGCGGAACGTGGCCACCCTGCGAGACTTCGGCTACATCCTGGTCGAGCCGGAGGTCGGCGAGCTCGCGTCGGGGCTGACGGGCATCGGCCGCCTGGCGGAGCCGCCGACCATCGTCGCCGCGGTCGAGCACCTGTTCGCGCGTGCGGGCGACCTCGAGGGCCTGCACGTCGTGGTCAGCGCCGGCGGCACGCGGGAGCCGCTCGATCCCGTCCGCTTCATCGGCAATCGCAGCAGCGGCAAGATGGGCGCCGCCCTTGCAGAGGCCGCCCGCGATCGCGGTGCGGCGGTGACCCTGATCGCCGGCGTCATGAGCGTCACGCCACCGCGGGGCGTCACGGTGATCGAAGCAACGACCGCGCACGCGATGCGCGAGTCGGTCCTGCGGGCGGCGCCGAACGCCGACATCCTGGTCATGGCCGCCGCCGTCGCCGACTTCGCGCCGGCCCGCGCCAGCCAGCGCAAGATCAAGCGCTCCGGCGACACGCTCCAGATCGAGCTCGTGCCGAACCCGGACATCGTGGCCGAGGTCGGCGAGATGCCCGACGAGGTGCGTCCGTTCCTCATCGGCTTCGCGGCCGAGTCGAACGACCTGGAGGCGAACGCGGCGGCGAAGCTACGCGACAAGGGGCTCGACCTCATCGTCGGGAACGTGGTGGGCGGGCCGTTCGACGCCATCGGCTCAGACGAGAACAAGGTCACCGTCTTCGCTGCCGAGGGCGCACTGACCGACTGGCCGATGCTGCCGAAGCGCCAGGTCGCCGAGCGCCTGTGGGATCTCATCGCTGACCGATACCGACACTCGAGGGGGGCGACCGAGAGCACCACCTCCCCGCGCCGCCGCCGTTCGTGATCGTCGTCCACACCGCGGACGAGCTGCGAGACGCGATCCTCCAGCGCCGGATCGCCGGCGACAGCGTCGGCTTCGTGCCGACGATGGGCATGCTCCACGACGGCCAGCTGTCGCTCGTGCGGCGCGCGCGCGCCGACAATGGCTGCGTGGTCGTCTCGTCGTTCGTGAACCCGCATGCCTTCAGCACGCTGGACGAGGGCCAGCCCGGCGCTCGCGATCACGTTCGCGACCTTGCGCTGCTCGACCACGCCGAGGTCGACATCGCGTTCCTGCCGGAGGTCACGACGCTCTACCCACCCGACGACACGACGCGCGTGACGGTGGAGGGCCTGACGCGGCAGCTGGAGGGCGCGTCTCGCCCCGGACACCTCGACGGGCTGACCACGGTCATGCTCAAGCTGCTCCATCTGGTCGGCCCGGCCCGCCTGTACCTCGGCCAGCGACACGCCCAGCAGGTGGTGATCGTCCGCCGCATGCTGCGCGACCTGTTCATGAACGTGGAGCTCGTCATCTGCCCCACGATCCGCGATGACGACGGGCTGGCGCTGTCGAGCGCCAACGCCCTGCTCGGCATCGAGGAGCGCCACGCCGCGACGTGCCTGTACAACGCGCTCAACGCGGCGAAGGCCGCCTACGACGCCGGCGAGCGCTCGGCGGAGGTGCTGCGCTGGCGCATGACCGACGTGCTGGCGGCCGAGCATCGCGCGCGCATCGACTACGTCAGCGTCGCGGACGCGGCCACCCTGGCCGAGCTGCAGCGCGTGTCCGGTCCGGCGCTGGCGCTCGTCGCGATCTGGATCGGGCGGGCGCGGCTGACCGACAACATGCCGCTTGCCTGGGACGTGGCATAGCGGCGCCGCCCGACCATCCAAAGTACTAGTGCGGTCCGTATCGGCCACCGTATGATTCGGCCTGTCACCGCGGTGCCGGCCGTCTCCCGGCCGCGTGCGCCAACGGTGCCCTTGGGAGGCCGGCGGGTGCCCACGTCCGGCCTCCCTTCTTCGTGCCCGCCGATCCCCTACAGGCGCTGGAGCAGCCCGTCCACGTCGATCGCGCCATCGACCAGGTCGATGATGGTCGCGATCTTTTCCGTGTCAGCCGGGTGGGTCTTGACCAGGATCTCGTCCACCGCCTGGGCAGTGCGGTACGTATCGGTCCGGACGAGGTAGGCGAACAGCCCGGCTCGTCTGAGGGCGGCCAGGATCGGGGGGCGGGGCTCGAATCCGCCCGTCAGGATGACGCCGATGACCCGCGGGACGCGCGCGCCGCGGTTCGCCTCGATCGCCGCCAGCAGGAGATCGTCGCGATCCCCGGGCGTGATGAGCAGCGTTCGGTCGCGCAGCAGCTCGACGGCGTGGACCGCCTCCATGGCGCCGATGGCGACCCAGCCGATCGTCTCGCCCGGTGCCGCCTCGCCGCTGCGCAGCTCTCCCTCGAGGTGCGTCGCCACAAGCTCGAGCGACGGGTTGGCCAGCAGCTCGGAATACGGGATGCACCCGAGAAGCTCGACGCCGTGCTGTGCCAGGCCGCGGGCAAGGATCGCCGGCAGGTCGGGGTGCGAGACGACGTCGACCTTGTTGACCACCGCGCCCAGCACGCGCACGCCGTTGGCGGCGAAGAGCGAGACATTGAGCACGATCTCGTCGATCGGCCGCCCGACGCCCCCCTCGCTGACGACGATGACCGGCGCATCCAGCATGGCCGCCGCCTGGGCGTTCGAGAGGCCGATGACCGCCCCGACGCCCGCGTGCCCGGTGCCCTCGATGACGACCACGTCGCGGTTGCGGGCGACCCGGTCGTACGCCGTGGCGACCTGCGCCGCGAGGTCGTCGCCGATGCGTCCCATGATGAAGTCGGTGGTGAAGCGCCGCGGCAGGGTCACCGGCGACATGTCGTTCAGCGCGTCGGGCAGCCCGAACACCTCGCTCATCAGGACCGCGTCCTCGTCGGCGCGCGTGCCGTCGACCACGAGGTAGCGCTGACCGACCGGCTTCAGGAATCCGAGCCGCAGCCCGCGCTCGCGGATCGCGGCGAGCAGACCGAGGCTGGTCGTCGTCTTGCCACGGTTCTGACCGGTGGCGGCCAGGAAGACGCGCCTCGCCGAGCTCACGCTTCGGAGTCTACGGCCTCAGGGCTTGGCCCCGACTCGTCACCTACCCACCAGCTACGAACGGGACTTCGTGCGGCGCTCCACCAGCTCGACGCCCTCGCGCAGCCGGCCGATGAGCTCCGCGTCGATCATCTCGGGCTCGAGGTGCTCGCCGAGCCGCTCGAGCATGTCGGCCGCGACGGACAGCAGCACGTCCGCATCGGCGATGAAGAACTGCGGCTCGTTGTTGTAGCGCACGAGCGTCAGGCGGCCCTGGAGCGTGAGCCCGGACTCGGTGTGCGACAGCTGCGTGCCGAAGTTGTGGCCCTGGATGCCGTCCGGGTTGTTGAGGAAGTTCAGCGCGTTGTCGATGACGAGGCCGAAGCGGGCGCGCCACGACACCAGCCGCTCCTGCACGTCGGACGGCAGGCCCATCTCGCCGAGCTCCTCGAAGACGCCGCGGTCGACGGTCAGCAGCCCCACCAGCGTCGACCCGGCACGGCCGCCGAGCATGACCTGGAGCGACCGCTCCAGCGTGAACACGTCGGCGTCGAAACGTGGGCTGGTCGTGACCTCGGCCAGCAGGTCCTCGACGTTGTCGAGCTGGCCAGGATCGGCGAGCGCGTTCGCGAGGTTGTGGATCTCCTCGCGAAACAGGAAGCGCTCTTCGTGATCGAGCATGGCTCTACGGGTAGAGCCCGCGCAGCGTGGTCGCCTCGGCGACGCGGGCGACGGCGACCATGTAGGCCGCGGTCCGCATGTCGACCTCGTGGCGCTCGCTCATGGCGTAGACCGCCTCGAAGGCGCGGTCCATGATCTCCTTGAGGCTCTCGTTGATGCGCTCCTCCGTCCAGAAGAAGCTCTGCATGTCCTGGACCCACTCGAAGTAGCTGACCGTCACGCCGCCGGCGTTGCAGAGGATGTCGGGGATGAGGAAGACGCCGCGGTCGTAGAGGATCGCATCGGCTTCGGGAGTGGTCGGCCCGTTGGCGGCCTCGGCCACGACCTTGGCCTTGATGCGTGGGGCGTTGTGCCGCGTGATCTGGTTCTCGAGCGCGGCCGGGACGAGGATGTCGCAGTCGACCTCGAGCAGCTCCTGGTTGCTGACCTCGTCGGCGCCGGGGAAGCCGACCACGGTGCCGTGCTCCTGCTTCCACGTCCCTACCTTGGATGGCTCCAGGCCGTTCGCGTTGTGGATGCCGCCGCTCGAGTCACTGACGGCCACGATCGTGGCCCCCTGCTCGCGCAGCAGCGTCGCCGCGATGCTGCCGGCATTGCCGTAGCCCTGGATCGCGACGCGCGCGCCGTGGAGCGGCTGGTTCTTCGCCGCCGCCCACTGCTGAAGCGTGAAGACGGCGCCGCGCGCCGTGGCCTCGTTGCGGCCGAGCGAGCCACCGACCGCGATCGGCTTGCCGGTCACGACGCCCGGGATCGTGAAGCCGTGGTGCATGGAGTAGGTGTCCATGATCCAGGCCATGGTCTGGGCGTTGGTGTTGACGTCCGGCGCGGGGATGTCGCGCTCGGGACCGATGAGCGGGCTGATCTCCGTCGTGAAGCGCCGCGTCAGCCCCTCGACCTCGCGCACCGACAGCTGCTTGGGATCGACGACCACGCCGCCCTTGGCGCCGCCATACGGAATGTTGACGCACGCGCACTTCCACGTCATCCACATCGACAGCGCGCGGACCTCATCCAGGCTGACGTCCTGGTGGTAGCGGATGCCGCCCTTGCCCGGCCCGCGGCTCACGTTGTGCTGTACGCGGTGGCCGGTGAAGACGCGGACGGATCCGTCGTCCATGGTGACGGGGAAGTTGACCGTCAGCTCGCGCTGGGGAACGCGGAGGACGCGCCGCATGCCGTCGTCGAGATCGAGCTTGTCGGCTGCGTGGTCGAACTGCGACTGGGCGACTGCCCAGATGTTCGGCGCCTCCGCCACGGGGTTCTGGCTGGCCATAGGTGCGCTGAGTGCCTCCTATGCGACGCGACGCCGGCGCCTCTACGCGCCGCATGGTCCGAAGGCGGAAGCAGGCCGGATCGCGGTGACGGTTCCCGATTCTAGCGCAGGTCTCGTGCGCGGCACCGGTACGAACGAGGGATGCGCGCCGAGCGCTCCGCCGACGTCCGTCCCGCTAGCATCACGCCGATGACAACCGCCGACGTGCTCGAGGCTCCCCCACCCCGCCTCACCACCGCCGATGCCGAGGGCGTCGCCCGAACCGCGTTCGGCATCGAGGCCACGGCCAAGCCACTCGTCAGCGAGCGCGATCAGAACTTCCGGCTCACCGATGCCGCCGGCGCCGGATGGGTCCTGAAGGTCTCCAACGCTGCGGAGGACCCCGGCGTGGTGGAGATGGAGGTTGCGGCCGTCGAGCGGATCGCACTGGTCGAACCGAGCCTGCCGCTGCCGGTGGCGCGGCCCGCGCTCGACGGATCCTCGATCGCCACGGCCCACATCGGTGAAACGCATCACCTCGTGCGCCTCCTGCCGCTCCTGCCCGGCCGCAACGCCGGGCCGGGCGAGCTGGACGCGGTCAGCGTCCGCGATATCGGCGAGCTGGTGGCGCGCATCGGCCATGCGTTGCGTGGCTTCTTCCATCCCGCCGCGGGCAGGACGATCCTGTGGGACCAGCAGCGGCTGCCGCTTCTCTTCAGGCACAGCGCCTTGGTCGAAGCGGGACCGCGTCGCGATCTCCTGGAACGAGTCATCGAGCGCTTCCGCGCCCGCCTGCCGGCGCTGCTGACGCTCCGGTCGCAGGTCATTCACAACGACCTGACGCTCGACAACCTCCTGGTGGACGAGGCGGGGCACGTGACGGGCGTCATCGACTTCGGCGACATGGCCCACACCGCGCTGGTGCTCGACATCCCCGCCACGCTCCAATCGCTCGTACGTGAGCGCGATGACATCTTCGACGTGGCACAGGCATTCCTGGCCGGCTATGCGTCGGTCGTGCCGCTGGAGGAGCTGGAGGCGGAGCTGCTCGGCGATCTGCTGGCCGGGCGCATGGCGCAGACGATCCTGATCAGTGCGTTTCGCACCCGGCAGTACCCGGACAACGCCTACATCCACGGCTGGTCCGAGCCGGCCTGGGTGCTGCTCGAGCAGCTGGACGCCGTCGGCTTCGACGAGGCCTCACGCCGACTCGCGGCCATGGCGATACAGCCGATGCGCTCCTCCGTCGCGAGCGACGAGGCCCTCGTCGCGCGGCGCGCCGTGCTCGGCAGCGCGCTCGAGCCGCTGAGCTATCGGCGTCCGCTGCACCTGATCCGCGGGCGCGGCGCCTGGCTGGAGGACGCCGATGGACGGCGCTACCTCGACGCCTACAACAACGTGCCGGTCGTCGGTCATGCGCACCCTCGGGTGGTCGACGCCATCGCGCGCCAGTCATCGTTGCTGAACACGAACACGCGCTACCTGCACCAGCACGTGGTCGAGCTGGCGGAGCGCATCACTGCGTCGATGCCGAACGAGCTCGACACCGTCATGTTCGTGAACTCCGGCAGCGAGGCGAACGACCTCGCCTGGAGGATCGCCTCGACCGTGACCGGCGGCGACGCCGGGCTCGTGACGGATTGGGCGTACCACGGCGTCACCGCCCGGATCGCCGATTTCTCACCGTCGGAGTGGAACGACGACGTGCGGCCCGATGGCGTCGAGACCTTCGCGGCACCGAACACGTACCGAGACCCGTTCGCCGACGCTGCTGACGCGCCAGCGATCGCCGCCGAGGAGGTGCAAGCCGCCGTGGCGCGACTGCGCGAGCGTGGCGGGCGACCGGCCGCGCTGTACATCGACTCGCTCTTCAGCGCCGACGGCATCTTTACGCCGGATCCCGCGGTCGTTCGGGCGCTGGTGGCCACGGCGCGGGAGGCCGGTGCGCTATGGGTGGCGGATGAGGTCCAGTCCGGCCATGGTCGCACCGGCGGTGGCCTGTGGGGCTTCAGCACGTGGGACATCACGCCGGACTTCGTCACGCTCGGCAAGCCGATGGGGAACGGCTATCCGATCGCTGCGGTCGTCACCCGCTCGGACCTCGTCGACCGGTTCGCGAAGGCGACGACGTTCTTCAGCACGTTCGGCGGCAATCCGGTGGCGTGCGCCGCGGCGCTCGCCGTGCTGGACGTGCTCGAGGACGAGGACCTGGTGGCTCGGGCAGCCACCGTCGGCGACTCGCTGCGAGGCGACCTGTCGGCGCTCACCGACCGCCATTCGTCCATCGGCGACGTGCGCGGCCGCGGGCTGATCGCCGGCGTCGAGCTGGTGCTCGACCGCGTCACACGCGAGCCCGATCGTGAGCTGGCCGCTCGTGTCAAGGACGAGATGCGCGAGCGCGGCGTGCTGGTCGGGACGACCGGCCGCCATGGCAACATCCTGAAGATCCGTCCCCCGCTCGCGATCACCGCCGACGAGGCAGTCGTGATCCCCACCCGCCTCGGCCAGGTGCTGACGGACCTCGAGCGCTAGACGGTTTCGATCGCCATCGCCACCGCTCCACCGCCGCCGAGGCAGAGCGTCGCCAGGCCCTTGCCGCCACCCCGGCGGCGCAGCTCGTAGAGGAGCGTCGTCAGCACGCGGGCGCCGGAGGCGCCGATGGGATGGCCGAGCGCGATCGCGCCACCGTTGACGTTGACGCGGTTCCAGTCGAATCCGAGCTCGTTGCCGTCGGCCAGGACCTGGGCTGCGAAGGCCTCGTTGATCTCGATCAGGTCGAAGTCGTCCAGCGTCCCGCCGACCTTCTCGATCAGACGCCGGACGCCATGGATCGGCGCCTCGAACAGCCACTCGGGGGCGACGTCGGCCTGGGCGTAGCCGGTGATGCGCGCCATCGGCTGGGCGCCGTTGATGGCCTCTTCGGAGCCGATGACGACGGCAGCCGCGCCATCCGTGATCCCCGGAGCGTTTCCCGCGGTGACGGTCCCGCCATCGGGCTGGAAGGCCGGCCGGAGCTTCGCGAGCGCCTCGGCGCTCGTATCGGCCCGTGGCCCTTCATCGGCCGATACAACGGTGTCACCCTTCTTGCCCGCCACGGTGACCGGCACGATCTCGTCGTCGAAGCGCCCCGCCTCCTGTGCCGCGATGGCTCGCTGGTGCGAGCGCAGGGCCAGCTCGTCCTGGGCCTCGCGCGTCACGTCATGCTTGGCTGCCACACGCTCGGCGTGCAGGCCCATGTGGACGTCGCAGGTCGCACACCACAGTCCGTCGTGGACCGTAGCGTCGACGAGCACGCCATTGCCGAGACGGTAGCCGGTGCGGGCCTGGGGCAGCAGGTAAGGCGCCATGTTCATGCTCTCCATGCCGCCCGCCACGATGAGATCGGCGTCGCCGGCACGGATGGCCGATGCGCCCATCATCACCGCCTTCAGGCCCGAGCCACAGACCTTGTTGATGGTCGTTGCGCTGACGCCCTCCGGCAGCCCTGCCTTCAGGGCGGCCTGGCGTGCCGGCGCCTGGCCGGCACCCGCCTGGAGCACCTGGCCGATGATCGCCTCGTCGACCCGTTCGGGCGCAATGCCGGCTCGCTCGACGGCGGCGCGGATCGCGACCGCGCCCAAGTCGGTGGCCGGAGTGGTCGAGAGCCCACCGCCGAACTTGCCGATCGGCGTCCTGGCGGCGGAGAGGATGTACACGTCACGCATGTGGTGATGGTACTCGTCGGCGCCGTCCGCCGGGTTCGGCAGAGCCGGATCCGAAGACGCACGTGCCGGTCGTTGGCGCCGTTGGTGTCAGGTACCAACCAGGGGCGGCTTAGGCGCAGTCCGCCAGCCCGACGATGGGGACGGCCCGTCATCTGCCATTCGCATTGGTGCCTGGCGACGATTTGCGAGTCGCAACGGGCGTGGGAGCGAAACGCACCCGTTCGTGCTCGCCTAAGGTCGCCGTGGTTGGTATCTGACGAAACCCCCGCTATTTCGAGTCGGCGGGGCGCTCGTCGAACAGGTACGCGACCTTGTCGGCCCAGTTCTTCACCACGACGCGGTTCTTCGTCTTCAGCGACGGTGTCAGCTCGCCCTCTTCCTCGGACAGCAGGCGCGGCAGGAGTGCGACCCGCCGCGGCCGCTCGTGCACGCCGAAGCCGTCGAGCGTGCGCTTCACCTCGGTGTCGTACAACTTCTCGACGGATGGCTGCTCGACCAGCTGCTCGGGCGGCATCTCGGCGATGCCGTTGGCCGCGGCCCAGGCGCCGAGCTCGTCGAAGTCGGGCGCGATCAACGCCCCTGTGTACGGCTGGCCATCGCCGAGGATGACCGCCTGGGCCACGAACCGCGAGCTCGAGAGCGCCGCCTCCATCGGCCCGGGCGAGACGTTCTTGCCGTTGCCGAGGACGATGATGTTCTTGAGCCGATCGGTGATGCGGATGCGGCCGATCTCGTCCAGCTCGCCGATGTCGCCGGTGTGGAACCAGCCATCGGCGTCGATGGCGCGGGCGGTCTCCTCCGGCTGGTTGAGGTAGCCCTGCATGACCTGCGGGCCGCGGACCAGGATCTCGCCGGTGTCCGGATCGATGCGCACCTCGGAACCCGGTGCGGCGCGGCCGACCGTCCCGAACACGAAGTCGTCAGGACGGTTGACACTGACGAACGGCGAAGTCTCGGTCAGGCCGTATCCCTCGAGGACCAGCATGCCCATGGCGTAGAAGAACTCGCCGATCTCGCTCGACAGCGCCGCCGACCCCGAGACGAAGTAGCGCACGCGGCCGCCGGTCCGGTCACGGATCTTGCCAAAGACCAGGGCGTCGGCGACCTTCAGCTGCAGCGCGAGCCAGGGCGAGTCGCCGCGTCCTGCAAGGTGGTTGGCGTACTTCCGGCGCCCCAGGCCGGCGGCCCAGTGAAAGATGCGCTGGCGCATCGGCGAGCCGGCCTCGACGGCGGACAGCACGCGAGCGTAGACGCGTTCGTACAGCCGCGGTGGCGCGCCCATGACGGTCGGACGCACCTCGACCATGTTCGCGGGCAGCCGCTCGATGACCGCCTCCGCGTACACCACTGCGGCCCCGCGACCGAGCGCGATGACCTCGTCGACGATCCGGCCGTAGATGTGCGACAGCGGCAGGAAGCTCAGGAAGATATCGGTCTCGTAGAAGTCCACGACCTGGTTGGCCGCCTCGTAGTTGAACAGCACGTTGCCGTGGCTGAGGACCGCTCCCTTCGGGTTGGCCGTGGTGCCCGAGGTGTGGATGACGGTCGCGATGTGGTCGCGGTCGATGGCCTTCCAGGCGTCCTGCCACTCGAGGCGGTTGGCGGCGTCGGTATCGGCTCGGGCCATGACGTCGTCGAGCGTCAGCGTGCCCGCGGGCAGCTTGCCGCTCGGCTCGAAGGCCACGACGTGCTCGAGCGTCGGGCACTCGGCTCGGATCGACTCGATCTTGGCGGCCTGCTGCGCATTCTCGACGAAGATCAGGCGCGCGCTGACGTTGTTGATGACGAACGCGGCCTGGCCAGCCTCCGACTGCGGATAGATCGGGCACGTGACCGCCCCGAGCGCCAGCGACGCCAGATCGGCGATCGCCCACTCCGGACGCGTGCGCGCGATGATCGCGACCGAGTCCCCGTCATGGATGCCGATGTCCTTGAGGCCGAGCGACACGCTGGTGACCCAGTCCCACATCTCGCGATACGTCCGGCTGGTCCAGACCGCCTCGGTGGCGCCCTCCGGCCGCTGCGACTTGGGAAGCTTCCAGCGCATCGCCTCGCGCCCGGAGTTGCGCTCGACGGATCGGTGGATGAGGTCGACCACGCTGCTGGCGCGGTCCTCGGGAGCGACGATCAGTGGCTCGAACTCCGGGGTCTGCAGGACGCGCGGCACGGCGGTGGCGGCGGGGGTCGTCATCGGTCTGGCGTCTCCTGGTTGATGTGGGCGTCATCGGTTTCGCGGGCGCGCTGCGGGGCTACGGTCCGGTCGTCATCCCTCCCGGCCCATGCCGTCGAGCAGGCCCTGCGCCACGATGAGCCGATGGATCTGGTTGGTCCCCTCGTAGATCTGCGCTCCCTTGGCGTCCCGCATGAGACGTTCCACCGGGTTGTCGCGGGAGTAGCCGGCGCCGCCGTAGATCTGCACGGCGTCGGTCGTCACGCGCATGGCCGTGTCGGAGGCGTACCACTTGGCCATGCTCGAGGCTGAATTGATCGGCTGACCCGCGTCACGCATGCGGGCCGCCCGCCAGGTGAGCAACCGCGCGGCATCGACCTGGACCGCCATCTCGGCCAGCATCGCCTGGATCATCTCCTGGTCGGCGATGGCGCGACCGAACTGGCGCCGCTCGAGCGCATAGCGCGTGGCGAGCTCGAGCGCGTTGCGTGCCAGGCCAACGCAGCAGGCGGCGATGCTGATCCTTCCCGCTCCGAGCGACGAGAGCGCCACGCGCAGGCCCTCGCCCTCCTCGCCCAGACGGTTGTCGGCCGGGACGCGGGCGTCCTCGAACACGATCTCGTACCCGGTGGTGCCGCGAATGCCCATCTTCCGCTCCTTCGAGCCGAGGCGGAAGCCGGGGGTGTCGGCCTCGACGACGAAGGCGGTGATGCCGTCCTTTCCCCTGCTGCGGTCGACGGTGGCGAAGACGACGTAGCGGGCCGCCTCGCCGGCGTTCGTGATCCAGATCTTCGTGCCGTTGAGGACGTACGCGTCGCCGTCGCGGCGCGCGGAGAGCGAGAGCGCCGCCGCATCGGAGCCGGCGCCCGGTTCGGTGAGCGCGAAGGCGCCGAGCTCGCGGCCGGCGGTCATCGGCGGGAGGAAACGCTGCTTCTGCTCGTCGCTGCCGCTGGCGAAGATGCACAGCTGGCTCAGGATGTGGACCGAGAAGCTGACGGCCAGGCCCATGTCGGCGGCGCCGATCTCCTCGGCAGCGACGGCCCACGCGAAGCTGCCCATCCCGGCACCGCCGTACGCCTCGGGATACGGGAGCCCGGTCAGCCCGAGCTCGCCGGCGCGATGGAAGAGCGAGACGTCGTAGCGTTCGGCCTCGTCACGCTCCGCGGCGCCGGGCAGCACCTCCCGCCGCGCCCAATCGCGGACCGTGTCGCGGACGACCCGCTCTTCCTCCGTCAGCGCGAACGAGTCGCGGGTGGGCGCCGTCTCGACCGCCACCTATTCGACCTTCTTGCCCGTCTCGTCGTAGGTGTAGAACCCGCGTCCCGTCTTGCGGCCGAGATGCCCGGCCGTGACCATCTGGCGCAGCAGCGGCGCGGCGCGGAACTTCGGGTCGCCGAAGCCGCGGTACAGCACGTCCATGACGCCGAGCATCACGTCGTTGCCGATGAAGTCGCTCAGCTCGAGCGGCCCCATCGGATGGTTCAGGCCGAGCTTCGCTCCGGTGTCGATGTCCTCCGCCGTGCCGGTCGACTCCATGAGCGCGAAGACGGCCTCGTTGATGAACGGGCCGAGCATCCGGTTCACCAGGAAGCCGGGGTAGTCCTTCGACTCGATGACCGTCTTGCCGAGCTCCTCGGCGAACGTGCGGCAGGCGTCGTAGGTCTCGTCGTCGGTCTCGAGCCCGCGGATGATCTCGATGAGGCCCATCACCGGCACGGGCGAGAAGAAGTGCAGGCCGATGAACCTCGGCGCGCGGTCGGTCGCCGTGGCGAGGCCGGTGATGCTGATGCTGCTGGTATTCGAGGCGAAGATCGCATCGGCGTCGGCGCTCTTCGTCAGCGCCTCCCAGGTCTGTCGCTTGACCGACTCGTCCTCGAACACGGCCTCGATGACGATGTCGTGCCCGGCGGCGCCATCGGCCCCTTCTCCGGTGCTGATGCGTTCGAGGATCTCGTCCGCGGCCGACTGCTCGAGCTTGCCCTTGTCCACCTGTCGCTTCAGGTTGGAGCCGATGCGGGCCTTGCCCTTGTCGGCCAGCTCCGCCGTTCGGTCGGAGAGCGTCACCCGCTTGCCGGCGGCAGCGCTGACCTGGGCGATGCCGTGGCCCATCAGCCCGGCGCCGATGACGAAAACGCGATCGATGCTCATCTCATTCAAGCCTACCAGCGTCGAGCAGGCGTTCGGCCGCGGTGAACGGGTCCAGCTCGCGATCCGCAACGGCCTGGACCGATGCCTCCCAGCCCGGATCCGCTTCCGCATGCCTGGCGGCGAGGTCGGCCAGTGCGCGCCGCACCTGGCTCGCGGCGCGTTCGCGCGCCCGCATCGGCGAGCGCGCGGTGGACCGATGCGCCTCGATGGCGTCGACGAGCGCGGGCACGCCCTCGGCGGTCGTGGCCGTCGTCACCAGGACCGGGGGCGGCTTGCGCTCGATCCGCCCACCGGCGGTGGACAGCATGGCGCGCAGCTGCCTCGCCGCCCGATCGGCACCCGGGCGGTCACCCTTGTTCACGGCGATGATGTCGGCCACCTCGAGCAGCCCTGCCTTGATGGCCTGCACCTCGTCGCCCATCTCGGGCACCTCGACCACGACGGTCGTCTCGGCGAGCCGGGCGATCTCCACCTCCGACTGCCCCGCCCCGACCGTCTCGATCAGGATCGGGTCGAAGCCCGCCGCATCGAGCGCGGCGGCGGCGATCCAGGTCGTCGCCGCCAGCCCGCCGAGCTCGCCGCGCGACGCCATCGAGCGCATGAAGACGTCGCGATCGGCTGCGTGCTCCATCATCCGGATCCGATCGCCCAGGATCGCGCCGCGCGTGTACGGCGAGCTGGGATCGACCGCCAGCACGCCGACCCGTCTTCCCCGCTTCCGCCACTCACCGATCAGCGCGCTGACGAGCGTCGACTTGCCGCTGCCCGGCGGCCCGGTGATGCCGACCAGGTGGCCACCGTGGCCGGCGGCGAAGAGGTCCGGCAGCAGGGCCCGGACCGATGGATCGCCGCCCTCGACCCGGGTCAGCAGCCGGGCGAGTGGCCGGCGCTCCCCCGTCCTGAGCTCACCGAGCATTGGCGACGTATGTACGTGCCTGGGCAGTTGCCAGTCGTGCACCCAGGGCGCCGCCGGGGGTCATGAGCGCCGGGCGTTCTCGCGGAAGTAGCGCGCGATCTGTCCGATGCTGGTGCCCGGCCCGAAGATCTCCGCGACGCCCGCCGCCTTCAGCTTGGTGACGTCGGCATCGGGGATGATTCCGCCCGCGGCGACCAGGACATCGTCCATGCCCCGTTGGCGGAGGAGCTCGACGGTCCGCGGCAGCAGCGCCATGTGCGCGCCGGACAGGATCGACAGCCCGACGACGTCGACATCCTCCTGCTCGGCGGCATCGGCGATCATCTCCGGCGTCTGGCGCAGGCCGGTGTAGATCACCTCGAAGCCCTCGTCGCGCAGTCCGCGCGCGAGCACCTTGGCGCCGCGATCGTGCCCGTCGAGGCCGGGCTTCGCGATGAGGACGCGGATGGGCGCGTCGGTCGAGCGGTCGTTCATCATCGGCGGGCCGATTCTACCCGGCTCCGCGTGGGTGCCCGCCGTCGCGACTGGAAATTTGTGCGGCTGAGAGAGCGTTATCCGGCGAATGCGCCGTAGCGGGCGCCGATCCGAGCGTGAATCGCCCGCGAACGCGTCTCATCGGCCGCATGACGTCCCGGTGAGCGCGCAGATTTCGAGTCGCGCGCCGTGACCGGCATAACGTGCCGATGCGGAGCAGATTTCAAGTCGGGGACGACGTCAAGGCGCCAGTCGGTCGATCTGCTCGGCGAGCTCCGTATCGCGCGCGGTGATGGCGCCCGCCGCGTGCGTCGACAGGGTGAAGGTGACCTTCCTGTAGCCGTGGATGCAGACGTCGGGGTGGTGATTGGCCGCCTCGGCGGCCTCCGCCACCTGGTTCACGAGCCGGACCGCTGCGGTGAAGCCGCCCACCTCGACGGTCCGGGTCAGCGAGACGCCGTCGCGGCTCCATTCGGGCAGGCGCGCGAGCGCATCGGTCAGCTGGTCCTCGGTCAGTGGTTCGGCGTACGGCATCGCTCTATTGTGCGCCGCCCTTGCCGATGAGGCCCATGAACTCGGCACGGGTCCTGGCGTCGCGCCGGAACGTTCCGGTCATGCTGGAAGTGACCATCGTCGCCTCCTGCTTCTTCACGCCACGCATCATCGTGCACAGATGCGTTGCCTCGATCACGCACGCGACGCCCTTCGGCTCCAGCTTCTCCATCAGGAAGTCGGCGACCTGCACGGTCAGCCGCTCCTGGACCTGGAGGCGCTGCGCGTACATGTCGACGATGCGCGGGATCTTCGACAGGCCGATGACCCGGCCGCGCGGCAGGTAGCCGACGTGCGCCTTGCCGATGAACGGCAGCAGGTGGTGCTCGCACAGGCTGAAGAACTCGATGTCGCGCACGACGACCATCTCGTCGTACTCGACCGCGAACGTCGCCCCGTTGATGAGCCGGTCGGGGTCGACGTGGTAGCCGGCCGTCAGCTCGTCGTACATGCGCCGAACCCGCTCGGGGGTTCGAAGCAGCCCCTCGCGGCCGGCGTCCTCGCCGATCTCGGACAGCAATGTGCGAACGGCATCCTCGAGCGAAGCCCTGGTCTCGACCATGCGCCGCATCATAGGACCCCGGGTGGTTTGGGAGCCGATTCGGCCCTGTTCGCCGCGCCCGGCCTTCGGTACACTCGAAGCGCCCATCCGACGCCTTGACGAGAGGAGGTTCGACGCCGGAATGATCCTCCACCCGCCCTCGCGTCCGCGACGCCTGGCAATCCCGGGGCTGTCGGCGACCGATCGCCTCTCGAGCGCCCTGGCCCGCCGCCTGGACGACGACTATCACTGGTTCAGCCACGTCGCCTCCGGCAGCGCGGGACCGATCGATGCCGTGGTGGTGGGTCCCGGCGGCGTCTGGACGCTGACGCTGGCCGGCGAGCGCGGCCGTTTCACCCGCCGCAACACGGGCCACTGGTACCGGTTCAACCGCTCGACGGAGTCGTGGGTGCCGTGGGATCCGGCGCCGATCACCGCGTCGCGGTTGGCGGCCCGCAGCCTCGCCCTGGTCCTCGAGCGCGCCGGGGTGGATGGCACGGTCGACGGGGTGCTGGTGGCGCCGCCCGACATGTCGGTCGAGATCCCGCGGGGCGACGACATCGGCCTGAGGGTGGAGGCCGATCCCGATCGGCTCGGCGCCCTCGTCAGCCGGGAGGAGCGCCTGACGCTGGCGCAGGTGGATCGGATCGTTGCGCTGCTGGATCCTCGGCAGCCGCTGCCGCGGCTGGCCCAGGCGACTCCGGGCGGGTGAGGGCCGCGTAGACCAGCACGACGACGGCGCCGGCGCTCCAGCCGGCCAGAACGTCGGTCGGATAGTGGACCCCGAGCCAGATGCGCGACAGGCCGATGAGCCCCACCAGCAGGCCGAGCGCGACGACGATGGCGCTCCGCGCCGCACGTGGCAGGGCTGAGCGGCTGACCACCACGGCCAGCACCCCGTACGCGACCATGCCGAGCGCCGAATGGCCGGACGGGAAGCTGAAGCCATGCTCGACGATCACCGGTTCCAGCAGGTCGGGACGCTCACGCGCGATCCCGATCTTGAACGCGCTGTTGCCGAGCGACGCCAGCGTGATCGCGAGCGCACCGGCCAGCCCGCTGCGCCACGCCCGCAGCAGCAGGCCGACCGCGGCGACGACGATGGCGACGGCGGCCACCGCTGCGGTCGACCCGAGCTCCGTGATCGGGCGCAACGGCGAGAGCACCGCCGCCATCTCCGGAGCGCGAACGAGCGCGATGATCGAGGCGTCGAACGAGTCGGTGAGATCCGCGCTGACCAGGACGGCCAACCCGATGACCAGCAGCACCCCGCCCGCGGCGAGGGCGAGCTCGATGCCCGAGCGACGTCGAAGCGAGGACATGGGCAGCCAGTCTAGGGTTGGCTCGACATGATCCGCAGCCGATGAGAACCCCGGCCGGCCGAGCCGTGGTGGCGACGGCGATCGTCGCGGCCGCGCTCGTTGTGGCGTGGCTTGCTCCGCCCACTGCGCCGCTGCTGGTGTGGCCGCTCCTGGTGATCGTGCCGGGCTGGTTCCTGCTCGCCCGTCTCGGTCCCCGCATCGACACGGCCGGCAGGTTGGGCCTCGCCGTCGTCGGCTCGGTAGCGCTGTCGACGCACCTCGTGTACTGGCTCTCCCAGCTGACCGGTGGGTACACGCGCGGGACGCTCTTCCTGGCTGCGGCGCTGCTCGCGACGCCGCTGCCGGTGGCCGCGTGGGCGGCTCCTCATCGGTCGCGGCTCGGCCGCGGCGCCGTTGCGGTCGTGGCGCTCGGCGCACTGGCGGCGCTGGTCGTGGGAGTGACGCTCGCGGTCGGAATCTGGCGCGTGACGCCGGACGGCGTCTCGTCAGGCGGCTCGAACTGGAGCGACCTCGGCGTGCACCTCTCGATTGCCGAGACGCTCAATGCCGGCGCGAACTTCCCGCCGGAGGTGCCGTACTTCGCCGGTGTGCCACTGACCTATCACTGGTTCGCCGACTTCCACGCCGCCATCCTGGCCGCCGCGGCCGGCATCTTCAGCGTTCCGGCCATGGTCTTCCAGTCGGCGCTGCTTGCGTTCGCGCTGGTCCTCGTCG
>JAICRD010000096.1 GCA_025937535.1 Chloroflexota bacterium
GTCGTACCTGCATTACCTGGTCCATCCCCATAACGCCGCTGACGCTCGCTCTCGATGAGCCCGGCGTTACCCGGACGGAGCGTCGGGAGGACCGGCGTTGCGGCTGCTCTCCGCAGCGGCGATGGCGGCCAGGCCCATCTCGATCGACTGACGGATGAAATGACCCCTCGTCAGCCCCATCAGTCCGATGAAGAGCTTGCCGAAGGCCGTCCTGCCGCGCCGGTCCCAGCTGATGCGATGCGTCGAGCCGCCGTCCTCCGCCGACTCGATCCTCCAGACCACGGAGCTGCCCGGTGCGCCGAAGCCGCTGTCGACCGCGGTCCATCGGATGATGCCGGGCGCCGACCAGTCATAGCGCTCCCGCCACCAGATCGGTCCGCGATATCCCTCGCGGATCTCCGCCCACGTGTCACCCACCTCGTAGACCTCGTACTGGTCGGCAGGGAGCCCGGGCCACAGCTGAGGCCGGCGTTCGGTGAAGTCGAGCAGCGCCATCCGGACCGCCTCGGGCGACGCCTGGCTGCGCAATTCGAAGTCGAAGCGGACCACGCTCGGTCCTCCACGCGTGGCGGTAGTTTGCACCAGGCACCGGTCGTCTCCAACGGGCGCGGCACCTGGGTCTAGAACCGCACGTTCAGGGTTCTCGGGTCGCGATGCCGTACCGACGCTGACCACGGTCGAAGGTCGCGAGCGGCAGGGCATCGGCAGCGACGCTGGCGGCCACGATCAGCCCTGCAAAGTATGCATCGGTCAAACGGAGTCGCCGATCCGCCGCCGGAGCGCTCAACGGGTAGTGCGCAGCGCCTCGAGACGACCGGTCAGCAGCGTGTCGAGCTCGTCTGGGTACGGCACGCCGTACTGCGCCGCCAGGGGGCGTGCGAGCTGGCGGTAGAGGGTGATCAGATCCAGGGCGGCGGTCCGCATGCGCGCCAGATCGAGCGGGACGACGGTATCAGCCAGGCGATCGAGCACATCGGCCTGCACCGCACCGTCCACCTTCCAGTAGGGCTCGCCGGGTTCGAGCGGCACGCCGGCACCCAATCGAGCGAGATCCAGGCAGACGCCCCGCAGCTCCTCCAGCTGGCCGTGCGCCCACCACGGCTGCTCGCGGGCCAGGGCGGTGACGACGTGCCCGAGGTCGTGCCAGAACCATTGGATCAGGCGCCGCAGTTCCGCGCCCTGGCTGGCCTCGGCCGCCTCAGCCTTCGTCTGACCCGAACGGCGTGCGGTCATCGAGCCGAGCTTGTCGACCAGCACTCGATGCGGCCGGTCGAGCTCGAGCTCCGCCTCGCGCTGCACCATCAGTTCCAGCTCCACCCCATCGGCGAGGATGGCGTGCAGGTGAGCGGGATCATCGAACGACTCCAGGAACAGCGGCTCCCCCAGCGACGCCACCAGCTCGGGAGCAGACGCGACCACCTCCGGATGGGCGTCGTCGGTCGTCACGAGGCCGATATCCACGTCGGAGTGCTCGTCCGCCCCACCAGCGGCGTGCGATCCGTAGAGGAAGAGCCCGATGACGCGCGCATCCGTCTCGGCGAGCTGTACCAGTCGCTCGACCAGTCGCTCGTTGGCCGATCCGATGTTCACAAGCGCCCCTTCACCACTTCGCGGCCCGCCTGGCGTTCGCAGCTTCAGGAACGGAGGCTGTACAGCGTGCGGGGGCCCGACACGCCCTTGAGCTCGTACGTTCCCTTCTCGACGAAATCGCAACCGCTGTCGAGAGTCAGATCGCGCGTCGTCGACGTTGCCAGCACCTCGCCCCCGGCGGCCTGGGCCATCACGCGAGCGCCGACGTGGACCGTCATGCCCGTGACGGCGTTCTCCTTGAGCTCAACTTCGCCGGTGTGCAGGCCCGCTCGCGTTGGCAGGCCGATGCGGTCGCCGCCGGCCACGATCGCCTGGGCCGCCCGGACGGCGGCGACCGGACTTTGGAAGCGCGCCAGCGCGCCGTCGCCGGATGTGTCGACAAGCGCCCCACCGTAGTTCGTCAGTGCGGCCGAGACCCGTTCGTCGTACTGGGCCTTGAGCTTGCGCCAGGCGGTGTCGCCGATGCGAGCGATGGTCTCGGTTGAGCCGACGATGTCCGTGAACAGGACCGTCGTCAGCGTGCGCAGCGACGGCCCCCGCACTGCCCAGTCGGCGATGCCCTGGAAATCGATGGTCACGCACGGCTCGTCGCCGACCACCCAGCTGTCGTGGCCCGGCGGCGTGTCGAACACGTCGCCCGGTCCGATCTCCTGCTGGACGCCGTCGCGGTCCTCGACGATCCACCGGCCGCTGACCTGGTAGCCGACGTGATGGAACTCGCAGCGCTCGGTATCGGCGATGGTGCGCACGTGCTTCGACCAGCACCAGCCCGGCCGAAGCGTCTCGCGGCCAATCGTCACGCCGCCCATCGAGATGAGATCGACGAAGCCCTCCTCGAACTCGCGGTGCTCATCGGCGTCGTCGAACTTCCGCACGACGCTTCGGCTGGGGTTCACGGCCGGAAGTTATTCGCGGAGATCAGTGGCTGTCGTGCGCTCCCTGGGCCATGACCTGCTGGATCTGCTCCTCGGTCAGCTCGGGATGCGCGTCGGCGGCGTGCGCGCGCACCTTCTCGAGCAGCTGCTCGTCGTCATCGGCCTCGAGGTGGCCGTCCCCCATCGGGCAGTGGATCTCTCGTGACACGGGCTTCTCCTTGAGCATGGTCGCGGCTACTCGGCCGCGGACCCATAGCCTACCCGCACTCCGTTGACTCACATCGATGAGTCGCGCGACTACCCAGCGGCTGGATGTCGGAATCGGGATGTCGACATGCGCTACAGGAAGAGGCCCCAATAGCTCGCCGTGGCCATGCAGATGACGGCCACGATCAGCCCGATCGAGACGACCCAACCCGCCGCGCGTGCCTCGCGGCCAGTATGCGCGAGGAGCTCCTGCTCGGCTGGTGTCGGCGGACGGCCCTCGGCGAGCAAGCCGCCGATCGTCGCCTCGACGATTCGGGTTCTCGGGAACAGGTACAGCGCTCCGACACCCAGGCTCAGGATCGCGACGGCGCCGCCGACGGTGAACCCGAGTCGTGACGCACCGAAGAGGATCTCGGGATCCAGGCCATTCGAGGTGATCACGAGCAGCGTTATGCCGGCGATCACGGCGACGAGCCCGGACGTCAGGATGGCAACCGAAAATCGCCGATGATGAAGGAGCTGGTAGGTGAACCCCGTTGCGGCCGGCCCGGAGGCGATGACCGCAGGCTGGATGAAGAGGTGGAAGGTGAGGACAGAGCCGACCCAGAACACCCCGGCACCGATATGGATGAGCCGCAGCAGCAGGATCTCCATCGGGCGACTATGACTCGTACCAGCGCGTTCGCCTAGCCACGTTTTTCCTGACGTTCGGAGCGGCCGTGTGCGGCGACTCGCTCCGCGACCTGGAGCGCAAAGCCGCCGCCGGGAATGAGAGACACCGATTTGCGCGGGACCAGGCCGGCCGCCTTCTGCCAGTCGCGCATCTCGTCGAGAGACCAGAGCCCCGACCGGCTGGTCAGGGCGAAGTAGAGGTCGAAGAAGGCACCCTGCTGCCCACCCTTGCCCGGTGATGACGGACGTTCCGCATCACCGATGACGAGGTATCCGCCGGGGCGCAACGCGCGGGCAGCTCGGCTCACCAGCTTCCGATTCGTGGCGTCGTCGAAGTGATGAACCAGGCTGAAGATCAGGATGAGGTCGTAGGCGGCTTCGCCGAGGTCGTCCACCAGCGCATCACCGGCCCGGTGCATCACCCGGTCGCCCATCCCTTCGCGGGCAAGGAGTGGCGCGGCGTGCGCGACCGCCAAGGGTAGATCCAGCACGGTGGCACGCAACTGCGGGTGGCGGCGGCACAGGAGGACCGAGAAGTAGCCATGCGACCCACCGATGTCCAGCATGTCGCGGGCGCCGACCGGCACCGGGACGCGCCTTTCCAGGAACGGCGCCAGCGGATTCGCCTGTGCACGCATGCCGCGCTGGTACGCCTGCCAGTCGTCGCTCGACATGGTGCCGTGCACGTCGAGCGGCTCACCGTCTCGAACGAAGTTCTCGAGGCGGTCGATCCAGCTCCATTCGAGCTCTTTCATGAGGATGACATCTCGGACGGACGCCGGCGCATCGGCGAGAAGCCAGCGGCGGGCCTGCCGACCGAGCACGTAGAGGCCATTCCGATGACGGAGGTACTTCATCGTCACGAGAACGTTCAGAAGCTTCTCCGTGGCCCGCAGCTCGGTTCCGCATGCCTCGGCCACCGACGCTGCAGAGCCGGGCCCACCGCGGAGCCCGTCGAAGATCCCGAGCTTGGTCGCGACGACGATCGCCCGTGCATACATCGGCGCGTACGCCTCGAGCATCGGGGCCGGCACCAAGCCGGTGCGCAGAATCGCCGCTTCGACCGGGTTCTCCGCCATCAGACCGACGCGCATCGCTGGAGTCTCCCTCGTTCATTAGCCGCTGGCAGCTCAGCGTTCGCCGATGAGCGCCCCGTAGACCTCGCCCCAATGGCCGCGCAGCAGATGACCCTCGCCCGGGTAGAGGACGCAGTGCGACTGTGGGATCTCGCGGCAAAGCAGCTCGAACTCGGCGCGATCGATGATCGAGTCCTCTTCGCCCTGCCAGAGCCATGTTTCGACCTGGACCTCGCTCACCTCGAAACCCCACGGCAGCGCGATCGCCAGCTGATCCCACGCATGGCCGTCGACTCCCTGGCGGCCCGCCTCGCGGATGAAGCCGATGAGCGGGGCTCGCAGCGCCGGGTCGCCGGCCAGCCAGCGGTCCACCTCCGGCCAACCCGAGGCATCGGCGACGCTGTCAGGATCGTCGGCCAGCCAGCTGGATCGCTCCCGCGCGTCGTCGATCGCCGCGAACGGGTCCTCCGCGGCACGTTCCAGCATGGCGCGCCGGTCCTCCGGCATTTGCTCCCACATGCCGGGCACGTGATAAGCCGGCGCGACGCCACCGATCGAGCCGAGGCGCGTCACCCGGTCCTGCAGCCGCGCGCCGCAAGCGAGTGCGTAGGGGCCGCCGGCGGACACGCCGACGACCGGACACCGATCTATTTCGAGCGCATCGAGCAGCTGCGCGACGTCATCGGCCCATTCGACAACTCGATGCGCGGGCCGCGGATCGGAGCGTCCGTACCCCGGGCGATCGACGGTGATGAGCCGGACGCCGGCTTCGGTGGTCGTCTTGCCTGGCTGGAAGTCGTCGGGACACCAGAGCCGAGATCCGGGCGCACCGTGAAAGGCCAGCAGCGGGTCGCCGTCGGCGGCGCCCCACTCGGCGAACGCGAGGGATCGACCGTCACGCAAACGGCACGAGCCTTCGCGAAGGGGCCTTGACGCCACGAGCTGTCCCCCGAACGACCCGACGATCATATGCCCTGCTCGCCATCGCCCTCGCCGCGGCAACCGCGTTGCCTTCGTCGTCGCGTTGCTGATCGGCCTTGCTCCGAGGATGAGCTGGAGCGCTCAGCGGTCGCGTGGCCCGGTGGTGCGCTGAGCCGCGCCGGTCCGCTCACACATGACGTCGCGTGTCATCTGAAGAAGAGGACGAGGAACAGCGCAGTCGTCGACAGGCTGGTCACGAGCACGGCACCGAGAATGAGTGGCCACATTCCGGCGCTCATCAGCGATCCGATGCGCGTGCTCAGTCCGATTCCTGCCAGTCCAACCAGGATGATGAATCCGGCCGCGATCGCCAGGAGGGACGCAAAGCCGTCGTCGATGACGCCCAACGATCGCAGGACGGCAAGGACGACGAACGCGACGACGAACGGCGGCACCGCGGTGGCCAGGCGCAACGGCACACCTTCCGCACGGCGCCCTTCGGTGCTGGACATGGCAAGGGCAATCACGATCACGAGCGGACCGATGAATGCGTTTCGGGTGAGCTTCGTCACCGTGGCTGCGTCGGTTGCTTCCCGCCCGTACGCCAGGGCCGCGGCGAGGACCTGGCCGGTGTCCGCAATGGCGATCCCGGTCCACAACCCGTAGTCGACCTGCGACATGCCGAGAAGTGAGCCGATCAACGGGTATGCGATGACGGCGAGCGTTCCCGACAGCGTGATGACAGCGACCGCCACCGCCACGTGCGCCCGCTCCGCCCTGACGAGTGGTGCCACCGCGACGATTGCCGAGTTGCCACAGACGGCGATCCCTGCGGCTATCAGCACGCGGAGCGCGGGAGGGACCGACCATCGGCGACCCAGGACCAGGGCCACCGCGAACACCGCGCCGATCGCCAGAGCGATCCAGGCGATCGACGCGATCCCGTACTCGACGATGGCAGCAACGCTCAGCTGGGCCCCGAGGAGCGCGACCCCCACTCGCAGCAGGTGGCTGCCGGACCAACGCGCCCCCGGCTGCAGAACGTCGGACCGCAGGATCCAGGACAGAAGGACGCCGCTCATCAGGACGAGCGGAGCTGCCGGCACTCCGTCGATCAACGCCGCAGCGCCGAATCCCACGGCGGCCAGGCCAACCGCCGCCGCGACTCCGGCAAGCACGCCCGATGGCACCCGTCTATTGGGTCATGCGAAGGATGTGGCGTGCGTGCGAGCGATCGTCAGATGTTGCCACGCTGTCCTAGCCGCCGAGAGCCTCGTGCACCGCGTCGCTCAGCGAGAGCGTCGCACCGGCAGCCCAGGCGCCATCGGCCAGACCAGGACTCAGCGCGGCGCGCGCCATGGCGACATGACGATCGACGAGGCCGACCCAGAATGGCGGGAAGTGCTCGACGCCGAGCTTCTCGAGGTTGGCTTTCGCGGCCGATGCCAGTCGCAGCGCCCGTTCTGAGCCACCTGACCCGGCTGATGCCATGGCCATGCCCTGGAGCTCGTAGCACGTCTCTACCTGGTCGCCCGTCTGCCACGCGGCCTCGAGGCTGAGCCGATACCGGCGATCCGCCTCTCCGACGTCGCCCTCGATGACGGCACAGTCGCCAAGGAAGTGATGAGCGAAGTGCTCCGACCAGCGATCGCCGAGCGCCTGCGAGGTGGAGAGCGCCTCGGGGCCGATCCGCTTCACGGTCTCGACATCTCCGATCGAGACGAGCACCTGGAGCAGACCGAGCTGGGCGCGGTTCGCGAGCAGCGCATCTCCGTGCGACTGGTGGATCGCGAGACTTGCCTCGAGCCGATCGCGAGCGAGGTCGTCCTCGCCGGCGAAGAAGTGGCCCCAGCCGAGGTCGTGAAGCACGAGCCCGACCTCGGCGTCGCGGTCGAGCCGGCGCCACGCGTCGATTGCGTCCGCGCCGAATCGTTCGGCGACCGCGGTGTTGCCCTGCCACGCCGCCAGCTCGGCGGCCGCTGACAGGAGACGCGCGCGTTCCTCCGCCGCTCCAGCAGGGAGTCCCGCGGTCGCCGCAGCGACGCGGAGCTCGCCCTCGGCAAAGTTCGAGTGCATGTGCCAGAACCAGCCGAGATTGCCGGCCAGCCGTCCGAATCGACGCGCATCGGTCTGGCTCAGCCAGTCGAGCACCTCGCGCAGGTCGTCCTGGTCGAGCGCGAGGAGGTCCGTCATCGCCAGCGGCTCGCGGTGGCGAGCGTCGTAGGCGCGTTCGGCGAGCGCCTCGAAGAACGTCGCGTGGCGGTCCCGAATGGTCTCCAGCTCCGACCGCTCCGCGAGCCGCTCGGCGGCGTACTCACGGATGGTCGCCAGCATCTCGAAGCGCTCGCCCACCCGGCGGACGAGGCTGCGATCCACGAGCGAACCGAGGACATCGAGATCGGCATCGCACACCGCTTCTGCGGTCTCCAGCGAGAAAGGTCCGGCGAACACGCTCAGGCGGGCGAAGAGGTCGCGCTCCGCATCGGTCAGGAGGTCATGGCTCCACGCCAGGGTGTCGCGCAGCGTCCGATGTCGTGCCGGCTGGTCGCGTGCGCCGCCGGTCAGCAGCTTGAGGCGGTCGCTGAGCCTTGCCAGCATCGCATCGGGCGCGAGCATGGTGATACGAGCGGCGGCCAGCTCCACCGCGAGCGGCAGCCCATCGAGCCGTCGGCAGATGTGCTCGACGGCCGATCGGTTCTCGGCCGTCAGGACGAAGCTCGGCAGTGCGGCCGATGCGCGTTCGGCGAACAGCGTGACCGCCTCGTCGATCACCATCGGCTCCACCGGGATGACGTGCTCGGCCTTCAGGCGATCGGCGAAGTCGTCCTCAGCGACCGCGATGCGCGCGCCCGAGTCCTCGAGCAGGAACCGGACCTGGTCGGGAGCCGACGTGTTGTAGATCGAGAACGGCACAGCACCGAGGTGCATCGCCGCTGCGTCGACAAGGTGAAACTCCGGCCGGTTCGTCAGCATCAGGGCCA
>JAICRD010000085.1 GCA_025937535.1 Chloroflexota bacterium
CAGCAGCCGCGCACCGCCTGGCTGGAGGGCGTCGTCGCGCGCGACGACAAGGGCTTCATCCTGACCGGCAGCGACGTGGCCACCGGCCAGGGCTGGAACCTGGACCGTGAGCCGTTCCTGCTCGAGTCGAGCCTGCCGGGCCTCATGGCGGCCGGTGATGTGCGGCATCGGTCGGTCAAGCGCATCGCCAGCGCCGTCGGCGAGGGGTCGATGGCGGTCCAGTTCGTCCACCTCTACCTGGCCTCGGTGTGACCCACCAACACCTGCCCGTCGACGAGATCGCGCAGCGCCTGCGCGACACGCCGCTGTTCGGCGGCCTCGCCGACGAGCATCTCCAGGCCCTGGTCGCGCGAGCCGACATCGTCGACCTGGCCGCGGGCGACGTGCTCATCCGCGAGGGCGACCTGGCCGATGCCCTGTACGTCGTGCTGGACGGCGAGCTCGAGGTCACCAAGCAATCGGGCAACAGCCAGATCCCGCTGGCCCAGGTCGGGCCCGGATCGCTCCAGGGCGAGATCGCCGCGCTCGAGGGCGGGCGGCGTCTCGCATCGGTCCGCGCCATCGTGCAGTCCGAGGTGCTTCGGATCCCGGTCGACACGATCCGTGGGCTCCTCGCCGCGGGCCCCGACGTGGCGCTCGCGGTCATCCGCACGGCCGTGGGGCGGCTGCGCGCCATGGAGGCGACGCTCCGCGAGCGCGAGAAGCTCGCCGGCCTGGGGACCCTGGCCGCCGGCCTCGCTCACGAGCTGAACAATCCGGCCGCGGCGGCGCTTCGGTCGGTGCGCAGCCTGGACGAGGCGATCGGCAAGGCCGAGTCACTGCCGCGGCCGGTCCCGCCGCCAAGGCCACCCCAGGACGCCGAGCCGCCGCGCAGCGCGCTGGAGCGGGCGGACCGTATCGAGGAGCTCATCGCACTGGCCGGCGACGAGGACGCGGCTACCGCCCTCGCCGACGCCGGCTGGACGCGCGAAGCCCTCGCCGACCTGTCACCCGAGAGCATCCCGTGGGTCGCCGCGGACGCATCGGTCAGGCTGCTGCTCGGCGAGCTGCAGATGGCGCTCGAGCGCATCGGCGACATCGTGGCTGCCGTGAAGGGCTATACCTATCTGGACCAGGCGCCGATGCAGCGCGTGGACGTGCGAGTGGGGGTCGAGCAGACCCTGGTCATCCTCCGGCATCGGCTCAAGGAGATCGAGGTCCGGCGCGATTTCGCGGAGGAGCTGCCCGAGATCGAGGCGTTCGGGTCGGAGCTGAACCAGGTCTGGACCAACATCGTCGACAACGCCGTCGATGCCATGGACGGGCGCGGCACCCTCACCATCAGCATCCAGCCGGAGGAGGAGCCGAGCGGGCTGGGCGTGCGCGTCTCCATCTGCGACACCGGTACCGGCATCCCGCCGGACATCAGGCAGCGTCTGTTCGAGCCGTTCTACACGACCAAGGAGCCCGGCCGCGGAACCGGCCTGGGCCTGCACATCTCGTACAACGCGATCGCCCGGCACGGCGGGCGGATCGAGGTGACCAGCGAGCCGGGCGAGACCTGCTTCACCGTCACGCTGCCGCCTCGGCTGCCGGCGACCTAGCTTCGCCGCCAATTGATCGGATAGATCGACCCTGGATCGGCTTGAAACGCGATTGGACCGATGAATCGGTGCGCCGTCATCCCACCTCGGGCTGCGCCCGGCGCATCCAGCTCCGTCGGAGCCGCAGCGTCGTCATCAGCAGCCCGGCCAGGATGAAGAGCACGCCGATGAGCTGAAGCGGCGACGGCGCCTCGGCCAGGATCCAGATCCCGAGCAGCACCGATCCAACGGGCTGGATGGTCAGCACGACCGATGTGACCGCGGCGGGCAGGCGGGGCAGGCTGAGGCTGATGAGCAGCCAGCCGACGACCTGGACGAGCAGCCCGAGCAGCACGAGCCAGCCGTGCGCCGGCCATGATGGCACCAGGTCCACCTCGCCAAGCGGCAGGCCGATGACGAGCGAGCACACCGCGGCGGACAGCGTCGCGTCGAAGAGCGGCCCAGCGGGACGGCGATGGTCGGCATTCGCCCGACGCTGGACGAGCAGGAATCCCGCGTAGGCGATGCCGGTGCCGACGCCGAACAGCACGCCCAGGACGGGGTTGCGCCCGTAAGCCTCGCCCGCGCCGATGACTCCGGAGATGAGCACGACACCGATGAGGACGACGGGCACCGACGCCGCGACTCGTGCCGATGGTCGCTCGCCGAGCATCAGCCACGCGGCGATCGGCACGATCACCACCTGGGTGTTGCCAAGCACGGTCCCGAGGCCGGCCCCGACCTCCTCGATGGAGTGGTGCCACAGCACCAGGTCGACTGCGAAGAAGGCGCCGGCGATCCAGGCGAGGCGTGCCTGGCCCGCGGCGCGCGGACCGTATCGGCGCTGCTCGTACCAGGCCAGCAGCGCGAGCGGTGGCAGGGCGTAGGCGCAGCGGAAGATCGCGGCCGTCGCGGGCGAGACATCCGCCAGGCGCACGAAGATGGCGGAGAAGGCGATCGTCAGCGCCCCCAGCACACCGGTCAGGATGGGCCGGTTGCCGAGCCCGCGGAGGATCGATCGCACCGGCGAAGCGTAGCGGAGGGTCGCGGGCGGCGCGCAGCATTGCCTTGCGCGCAGCGTGGCCGTGGACGCACACTCCAGCCCATGCCCGAGCTCCTGACCGGGATCGTCACGTTCGTCTTCAGCGACATCGAGGGCTCGACCCGGCTGCTCCAGGCGCACCCCGACTCGTGGCCAGCAACGCTCGAACGCCACGGCGAGCTGCTGCGGGCCGCCTTCACGGCTGAGGGCGGCGAAGAGGTGGGCACCGAGGGCGACTCCTTCTTCTTCGGCTTTCCGACCGCGGCCGGCGCCATCCGCGGCGCGATCGCCGCACAGCGGGCGCTGGCCGCAGAGCCCTGGCCGGACGGCATTGAGGTCAACGTCCGGATCGGGCTTCACACGGGCGAAGCGAGCTTCGCAGCCGATTCGTACGCCGGGCTCAACGTCCACCGCGCCAGCCGCATCGCCGGTGCCGGTCACGGCGGCCAGGTCCTGCTGTCGGACGCGACCCGCACGCTCGGCGCGGATGACCTGCCCGACGGCGTGACGCTGCGCGATCTCGGCGAGCATCGGCTCAAGGATCTCGAGCATCCCGAGCGGCTGTGGCAGCTCGTCATCCCGGGCTGCCAGGTCGACTTCCCGCCGATCCGCTCGCTCGACGTTGCCAACAACCTGCCGAAGCGGCTCACCACGTTCCTCGGCCGCGAGCACGAGATCGCGGCGGTGTCCGAGCTGCTCGGCCGGAATCGGCTTCTGACCCTGACCGGCCCCGGTGGTACTGGCAAGACGCGCCTCAGCCTCGAAGTCGCGTCCCGGACCATGGAGCGCTACCCGGATGGCGTCTTCTTCGTAGAGCTGGCGCCCATCACCGATCCCGAGCTGGTCGCTCCGACCATCGCGCAGACCCTGGGCCTTCCCGACCGTGGCGGACGGACTGCGATCGAGCGGTTGGTGGACCACATCGGGCCAAGCCGGATGCTTCTGGTGCTCGACAACTTCGAGCAGGTGGTGGACGCGGCGTCGAGCGTCCGCGCACTGCTGGATGCCTGTCCGAACCTGACGATGATGGCCAGCAGCCGGAGCGTGCTGCGCGTCTCCGGGGAGCAGGAGTATCCGGTGCCGCCACTGGGGCTGCCCGATCCGGCGCGCCTTCCGCCCCTGGCCGCCCTGTCACAGTACGAGGCTGTCGCGCTGTTCATCGAGCGGGCGCGGGCCGTCAAGCCCGACTTCGGAGTCACGAACGAGAATGCCCCCGCCGTCGCCGAGATCTGCGTGCGGCTGGACGGGCTGCCGCTGGCGATCGAGCTCGCGGCGGCGCGTATTCGGATCCTGACGCCACAGGCCATGCTCAGCCGTCTCGGGAATCGGCTCGGCCTGCTCGCGGGTGGCTCCCGGGACCTGCCGGAGCGCCAGCAGACCCTGCGCGGGGCGATTGCCTGGAGCTATGACCTCCTCGATGAGGCCGACCGGGCACTCTTTGCCGGCTTCTCCGTCTTCGTCGGCGGCGCCGGCCTGGACGCCATCGAGCAGGTGTGCGGCGACCAGCTGCAGGCCGATCTGCTCGACGCCCTGGGCTCGCTCGTCGAGAAGAGCCTGCTTCGCCAGGAAGAGGGGGTCGCGGGCGAGCCCCGATTCACGATGCTCGAGACGATTCGGGACTTCGCCATGGAGCAGGCGCTCGAGCGGGGTCGCTGGGAGGACCTGAAGGTCCGGCACACGGTCCTCTTCGCGTCGTTCGCCGAGCGGGCCGGTGCCGCCGTGATGGGCACGGACAAGCGGACATGGCTGGATCGGCTCGAGCAGGATCACGACAACCTGCGCTCGGCGTTCGGCGCGGCGGTCGCCGCGGGCGCCGCGGAGACGGCGCTTCGGATGGGCGCCTCCCTCTGGCGCTTCTGGCAGATGCGCGGCTACCTCGCGGAGGGTGTCGAGCGCCTTGCACAGGCTCTGGCGATGCCGGCTGCGGCGGACTTTCCGCAGGCACGCGCCGATGCGCTTTCCGCCGCAGCCGGCCTCGCGTACTGGCAGGCGGACAGCGAGCGATCACGGGCGTGGTACAGGGAGGAGATCGCCGCGCGCGAAGCCCTCGGCGACCGGCGCGGCCTGGCCGAGGCCCACTACGGCATCTCTTTCACGTGGGCCATCATCGGCCTGCCCGAGGCAGACCATGCGGCTCAGGCCACGACCCACGTGAACCGGGCGCGCGAGATCTTCACGGAGCTCGGCGACGAGTCCGGCGTCGCGCGCTCCGAATGGGCGCTCGCCAACGTGGCCTACGGGATGGCGCAATCCGATGATGCGCGCAAGCATGCCCGCCATGCGCTCGAGATCTTCGAGCGTCTGGGAGATGGCTTCATGGTCGGCTGGGCGACCTTCACGAACTCGCTTTCCGACCTGTACGACGACTACACCACCGAGGGCGGCAGGCCAGAAAGTCTGAGGCAGGCGCATGAATGGCTCGTGCGGTCGCTGCGAGTCTTCGCCGAGGCGCAGGACGTCAGCGCCTACACGCTCGTGCTCGACGCACTCGCCCTCGTCGCCTTGCGCTCCGGCGACTCGTTGCGCGCGGCGCGACTCTCCGGCGCGGTGTCCAACCTCGAGCGCACCAGCGGGACCGGCCTCAACCTGTGGAACCGCGAGGTCCTCGGCTTCGACCCCCAGACGCTGCGCTCCGACCCGGCGCTGGCAGACGCATGGGCCGCCGGCGAGGTCATGACGGCGCAGGAGGCCGTCGCCTACGCCCTGACCGAGTAGCTAGGCCGGTGCCGGCAGGTCTCGCTTCGGGAACACCAGCAGCGCGTAGACGACCGGGATGATGGCCGCGGCATAGACGATCAGGAGGTCGATCGGGTCCAGCTTGCCGGTCAGGATCTCGCCCGGATTGAAGTGGTGCAGCAGCGAGTACTCCTGTGTCCAGGCGGCATCGGTCCACAGCGAGCCGATGATCTCCAGGAAGTAGTGCAGCAGCAGCCAGGCCAGGCTCAGGCCGATGGCCGGGCCGGGCCGATCGAAGCTCACCGACATCGCCAGCCCGAAGGTCGTGAAGGCAGCCCACAGGCCGAAGCCGTTGAGCACGACGAGCGGCATTCGGCCCAGGTCAAGCTCGTCGGAGAGGCCGATGACGGCCGCGCCCCCGGCCATACCACCCAGGATCGCGAGCAGGACGATGAGCACCGTGAGCAGGACGGCGACCGCGATGCTGATGTACAGGACGGTGCGAGAGATCGGTCGCGCCAGCAGCACCTCCAGGGTGCCGCGCGCTCGCTCCCCCGCGATCGAGGTCGAGGATGCCCCGACCGCGAAGATGCCGATCATCGCGATGGCCAGCGGATGCTGGAGGCCGAGCGTGATCGTGCCCGGCAGGTCGAACAGCGAGCCGGAGCCGAAGTTCAGCAGCTCGTCCGGAATGATGCCCGAGGTCGCCATGTCCCGGAAGACGTCGCTGAACGCGTCGTAGATGACGGGCATCAGGACACCCCAGCCGATGCCGGCCAGCACCACCACGGCGAGCCGGACGCGCTGCCAGCGCAGGGTCTGGGCGAAGAGGCGCCAGCTCATCGGTCCTGCGCCTCTTCGGTCGTCGCCTGGCCGGGCGCGTAGTACTCAAGGAACGCCTCCTCCAGGCTGGCCGGCTCGATCGTTAGATCCTCGAGGTTGGGTGACGCGATCGAGCGCACGAAGCCGGACACCTCGCCGGTCAGGCTGCCGGTGATCCGGCTGCCGTCGACGGTCACGTCCTCCAGGCCCGGAAGCGTCGTCGGATCGGGCGCCGCCCCCCGCCATCGGAGCGTGACCTTCCGGCGGCGCCGGGCGAGGAGCTCACCGACGTCGTGAATCGCCATCAGCTCGCCGGCGCGGATGATCGCGACTCGATCGCACAGCCGCTCGACCTCCGACAGCACGTGCGACGAGAAGAAGATGGTCCGGCCCTCGCGACGGAGATCGTCGAGGATCGCGTAGAAGGCGTGCTGCATGAGCGGGTCGAGCCCCTCGGTCGGCTCGTCCAGGATGGCGAGCTCCGGGTCATGCTGGAGCGCCTGCACCACCCCGATCTTCTGGCGCATGCCGCGCGAGTAGTCGCGTACCTTCCGGCGCAGGACCGATCCCGGCAGCTCCAGGCGGTCGCACAGCTCCGCTCGGCGCTTCGGCTCGCGACCCTGCATGTCGACCAGGTAGTCGAGCACCTGCTCGCCGGTGAGGGAGTCGTACAGCGCGATTCCACCCGGCAGGTAGCCCGTCCGGCGCCGGATCTCGACCGAGTCGGTGACCATGTTGAGGCCGAGCACGGTGGCGCTGCCGCGCGTGGCATGCAGAAAGCCAAGCAGGGTTCGAATCGTCGTGGACTTGCCCGCGCCGTTCGGCCCGAGGAAGCCGAAGATCTCGCCGCTATTGACGTCCAGGGTGAGGTCGGTGAGCGCCCGGACCGAGCCGTAGTGCTTGGTCAGCCCTCGGGTACTGATCGCAGCGGTGCCGTCCGACGGCGTGCCCTCCATCGGCGCGATCGTAGCGTGCCCGAGCGGCTGACACAGGCGGCACGGCGCTAGCATCGGCGGATGCACGTCGTCGTCATCGGTGCGGGTGCCTTCGGGGTCTGGACCGCGCTGTGGCTGCTGCGCCGCGGCGCATCGGTCACGCTGGTCGAGCAGTACGGCCCTGGCAACTCGCTGTCGAGCTCCGGCGACGAGTCGCGCGTGACGCGCTCGGCGCACGGGCCGGACGACCTGTATCCGCTCTGGCAGCGTCGTTCGCTGGCGCAATGGCTGGAGCTGGCGCCGGACCTGTTCGTGCCCACCGGCGTCCTGTGGCTTGCGCACCAGGACGGCGGCTTCGAGGCGCAGTCGGTCGAGACGCTGTCCCGCCTCGGCATCGCGCACGAGCGTCTCGACGCCGATGCGCTTCGCGCCCGCTACCCCCAGATCAGCACCGATGACGTCGCCTGGGGCCTCTACGAACCCGAGGCGGGCGTCCTCCTCGCCAGGCGCGCCGTCGCCGTGACGGCGCGAGCATTCGCCGATGAAGGCGGCAGCCTCCGTATCGGTCTCGCCAAGGTGGAGGACGGGACCGCGTTCGTGGACGGCGAGCCCATCGAGGCCGATGCGTTCGTCTTCGCCGCCGGCCCGTGGCTGCCGAAGCTGCTCGGCGCCGTGCCCGGGCTCGAGATGAGCGTGCCGCAGCAGGAGATCATCTACTTCGCCACGCCGCCGGGCGATCCGCGCTTCGATGCCAGCCACCATCCGACCTGGGTCGAGTACGACGCCGCCTTCTACGGGCTTCCCTCGATCGAGGGCCGCGGCTTCAAGGTCGCGCCGGACTGGCCGGGACCCATGGTCGACCCCGACTGCCAGGAGCGCCGCATCAGCGACGAGCGCGTCGAGGCCTCGCGCGCCTACCTCCGCAGGCGATTTCCGGCGTTGGCCGATCAACCCGTCGCCGAGGGACGCGTGTGCCAGTACGAGCTGACCGTCGACACGCACTTCATCATCGATCGCCATCCGGCCTTCGCCGGCGGATGGGTCGTCGGCGGCGGCTCGGGCCATGGCTTCAAGCACGCGCCGGTCGTGGGCGAGTACGTCTCTGCCCTGGTGCTGGGGCGCGATGCCAGCGAGCTGGCTCCTCCGGATGACCGATTTGCGCTACGCCCGCGCACTGCCGGCCTCGGGATGCGCACCGCCGGGTTCGCGCCGGACGCCGCCCGCTAGCTCTCGGCCCCGCGCAGCGCATCGGCGAAGAGGTCGTAGGTTTCCTCGCTGAACAGGACGAACCTCACCAGCTCGGGAGCCGTCCCGCCGCCCAAGTGCGACGCCACGGCCTCGATCGCGACGCGTGCCCCCTCCTTGCCGGGGTAGCCGTAGATGCCCATGCTGATGGCCGGGAAGGCGACGGTGCGGGCGCCGAGCTCATCGGCCAGGCGAAGGCAGGACCGATACGCGCCAGCGAGCAGCTCGCGCTCGCCATGACCACCGCCGCGCCACATTGGTCCGACCGCGTGCAGCACCCAGCGAGCGGGGAGGCCGTAGGCATCGGTGGCGACGGCCGTGCCCGTTGGCGTGCCGTCCGGATAGCGCTCGCGCAGCTCCCGCAGCAGCTCCGGGCCAGCGGCGCGGTGGATCGCGCCGTCGACGCCACCACCGCCCCGCAGCGCCTCGTTGGCCGCGTTCGCGATCGCGTCCACTGACTCCCGGGTGATGTCGCCGCGCGTGATCTCCAGCCGCCGGTCGCCG